>NZ_JAPCIQ010000094.1:0-13821 GCF_027707405.1 Aeromonas sp. QDB68
ATGGCTCATGATGTCCCTCTGGGATGCGCTCCGGATGAACATGATGATCTCATATCAGGAACTTGTTCGCACCTTCCTTAACCTAGCAGACGGGCCCGCCTTGGAGACAAGGCTGATCAGCTCTGGATCCATTGGCCGAGCCCCAACAGTAAGAAAATCTGGAACCTGTGATGGGTTCCGGATTTTTTTACGTCTTGTAAGCGATTTGAACGATGTCATTGCGACATCGGATGAACCACTGGCTTGGTTGAAGGTCTTTACCGAGCATATTCTCGGTAAATTAATCAGCGCATCCGCGGCTCTTTTTCCTAAAACCAAGCGTTGTTTCCTAAGTCAGAGAACCAGCTCCCGGACTGAGTTCACGCCTTCTGTGATCTAGTATTCGGAACACCTATTTAGCATTGATTTTCAATATGCTGCAACCTGAACCTTGATGGATATCGATCTGACGGTAATTTTTTATACATTCTACATTTAGAAGATCTTCAGGCATGGCGTGACTTAATATACCAATGGTTGCGCAACTGTTTGCAGCCAATCCTGCCTTAATACCTGCCGGCGCATCTTCAAACACTATACAGTCTCTGATATCAAGACCAAGCTCATTGGCCCCCAATAAATATGGCTCAGGATTAGGCTTTCCATAGGTGATTCTTTCTGCAGTGATAAATATATCAGGTTGCCGTATACCACTTGCTTTCAGGCGGGCTTCTGCTACAGGTATTGTACCTGAAGTAACTATGGCCCAAGGTATTCCAAACCCATCAAGCATGTTCAATAAATCAATGGCCCCATCAATCGGCACCACACCATCTGTATCTTTGGTTTCTTCATTCTGCAACCACACAATCTCCGCATCGATATGCTCCTGCGTTTTGCCGCTAAGTAACTCATTAATTGATTCACTTGCAGGACGACCATGAATGACACTAAGAACGTACTCAACATTCAACTGATTACGCTTAGCAAGCATAGTCCACGCTCGATTAACCGCTGACGTAGAATCAACCAGTGTTCCATCTAAATCAAACAAACAGCCTTTAAAATAAATTCTCTTCTGCACAGAATATCCTTAGTTTAAATTTAAGTTGAACTACCGCATAGCAGCATATGACAATGAAACTCGCCTATACCATGATAACTTCAACTCCTGCTTTTTCCAGTATCTAGCGGTCATGGGTACTGATCCCGCAGTCGGTAATCAATACATCTAACCGGTTTATTGGCAGAACAACATTGAAACCATTACGGCCAAATTTGCTGGAGTCGACACCGCAACAACCTTTTGTGTTGCCTTGTGGCCAGATACTTTTTCCTGGACGTGCGGCATCCAGTCAGTGCCTAGCTACGGATTTAGGTCGATATCTACTTCATCCTCGTCGAACACAGGTCGCTCTTGGCTGCACACAATTGACTCAAATCTCGACTTGAAGCAGCGCATCCCACCGGCGATGTTGATCAAATCAGAGGGGGGACAGCCTGTCCCCAGGCGGTTCGCCTCGCTTAATTGATGGGCTGCCGAACAGGCATACCAAGGCCAATGACCTTGTTCATGACTTTGACTCCGGCCAGGATTTCCCCCACTTGGGCGTTGTAATCCCGCAGGCTCAGTTTCGGTCCGATGAGCTGCTTGAAGCGATACATGGCGGTTTCGGCCTTCGAACGCTGATGATAGCCGGAGTCCTTTTTCCATTGTTCCAGCTCACCGGCTTTCAGCGCTTTGACGGCTTCGTTGCGGGGATGACCTTCCTCCCACAGCGCGGCGTTCTTTCTCGGCGGGATGGTGGCCTTGGCTCCCTTCTTCTTCAGCAGGGCGTGACACTCTTTGGTGTCATAAGCGCCGTCGGCACTGATTTGTTCGATCTTGCGCCGCAAGGGATTGAGCAATGTCGGCAGCACCTCGTTATCGGCCACCGTGTCGAGGCTGACTTCGGCCGCGACGATGGCATGGCTGGCAGCATCCACGGCCAGATGGAGTTTGCGCCAAAGGCGCCGTTTCTCCTTGCCGTGCTTGTGAATTTTCCATTCGCCTTCGCCGTAGACCTTGAGGCCGGTGGCATCAATCACCAAGTGAGCAACCGGGCCTTGGCTGGGCAGGCGGTACTTGATCTCTACCGTCTTGGCGCGCTTGCTGATGCAACTGTAGTCCGGCGACTGCAAGGGAACCTGCATCAGTTTGAACAGCGAGTTAATGAACCCCTCCAAGGCGCGCAGTGGCAGCTTGAACACGCCCTTGAGCATCAGCGCGGTCTCGATGGCGCTATCGCTGTAGTGAAAGCCACGTCCCCGGCGGCCATGATGGGTCTGGCAATGCCAGTGCTTGATGGCTTGCTCAGTCATCCAGATGGTTAGCGAACCGCGTTGCACCAAGGCTTGGTTGTACTGTTTCCAGTTACTGATCTTGTGCTTGGACTTGCCCATCTGACGCTCCCTGCAGTTGACCTAAGAGATCAGATCACCGAGTGGCCGGATAGTTCCCGGATTTAGGAAACAACGCCCATCCCACCTGCCGTTTTTCCTCACCAGTGATGCCGGTATTTCTCGGCGCTCATCTCGCCCAGATCCCACTGCATTAGCCACTGCAATTGTCGCTCGGCTTGGTGTGGATCTAGGAAGCGGCCACGCGGCAGGCGCTGCAACAGCATGAAATAGAAATGGGAAAGTGTCATATGGATCATAGTGGTGTCTCCGCGTGCTGGTTGTTTACTTGATTGCCTGGATAGTGTGGGCAATATTAGGGATATTAAAAATTGCTTAAAATCCACCAGAAGATCTCCCCTTATGCAACAGCGTCTGGAACAACACTACCTGCGTCTGCTCAGGCGCTTCGACCTGCAGGCGGCGGACACCACCCTGCAGAGCCTGGCCGAGACCCTGTTCTGCACCCGGCGGCATGTACGCGTCCTGCTTAACCAGATGAGCCAGGCCGGCTGGCTCGCCTGGCAGGGTGAGGCGGGACGTGGTCGCCATTCCCGGCTACAGCTGCTGGTCAGCGAGGCCCAGCTGGATCAGGCCCGGGCCAGCACCCTACTGGAGGCAGGCGAGCTGGACGCCGCCGTCCAGGCCCTGGGCGCCGATCCGCGCCAGCTGGCCGCGCTCATCCGCTCCCAGCTGGGCCAGCACAGCCACAATGATCGCCAGCTGCTGCGGGTGCCCTATTACCGGCCACTGGTGGATCTGCATCCCCAGCACGCCAACCGCCGGACCGAAATCCACCTGCTGCGGCAGATCTTCAACGGCTTGACCCGCATAAATGAGGATAATGGGGAACTGGAGCCGGATCTGGCGCACCACTGGCACAGCGACAATCAGGCCCACTGGACCTTTTACCTGCGCCCGGCGGTACGCTTTCACCATGGCCGGTTGATGGTCGCCGCCGATGTGGTGGCCAGCCTGCTGGCGCTGCGGCAGCAGCCGCTGTTTGCCCACCTGGCCGCAGTGACGGCACAGGGCGAGCGGACCATTCGCATCGACCTGACGGAGCCGGACTGCCGGCTGCCTTGGCTGCTGGCCCATCACAGTGCCCTGATCCTGCCGGCTGAAGAGGCCATCCGCCCCGAGTTTGCCAGCCTGCCGCTGGGCACGGGCCCGTACCGCGTCAGCCGGCAGGATGCCCTCTGCCTGAAGCTCAGCGCCTTCGACGATTACTTCGGCTACCGCGCCCTGCTCGATGAGGTGGAGATCTGGCAGTTGCCGGAGCTGGGTGCGGGCACCGCGCAGGGCTCCCTCCAGATTTGCAGCCTCAAGCTGGAGCCGGCACAGGGGCTGAGGCCCGATGCTGAGCCCTCGGAACGGGAGCGGGAGCTGGAGCAGGGGGGCTACTTTCTGCTCTGTGATCCCCGCTCGCGCCACTGGGGCAACCCGGCGCGGCGGCGTTGGCTGCAGCAGTGTTGCTCGCCGTTTCAGATCCTGGCCAGGGTGGACAGCCCGGCCAGCCGGTTCTGGAGTCCGGCCGCCAGCCTGCTGACCGGCTGGCATCATCTCGATGACAGCCCCGGCGAACCACTGCCGGAAACGACCCTGGTGCTCTGCTATTACGCCGATCAACCGGAATACCCGCTGCTGGCCGGGGTGATGGGCGAGTTGCTGGCCGAGCAGTGCATACGGCTGGAGTGCCGCTGTGTGTCCTACGCGGACTGGTGCCGGGGCGAGGTGGAGGCGGATCTGTGGCTGGGATCCATGAACCTGGGCAAGCCGGCGGACTTCACCCTGATGACCTGGCTGCTGGGGTTGCCGCTGCTGCGCCGGGTGATGGCGGCGGACGATGCCGACGAGCTGTTGCGGGTGCAAGCGCACTGGCGGCAGGGAGAGCGGGTGCTTGAGCCCTGGCTGGCCCGGCGCATCGGGCAGGGGTGGTTGCAGCCGTTATTCCACCACTGGCTGCGCCTGCAACGGCCGCTGGGGGCCCAGGGCGTCAGACTCAACGCCCTTGGTTGGTTCGATTTCAAGTCTGCTTGGCTGGCACCGGCACCAGACCCAGAATAATAAACGTCATGGCCGACGGCCGGCCTTATCTTGCCCGTTCACCGGTTTTCGAATAGCTCACAGGGCTTCGAGCGGCTCTCCGTCAAGCTGCGCCTTCTCTTTGCTGGCGACACCGGCCTCGCTGCTGCAGGTACTGGAAGGGCAGTTTTCCCGCGCAGACAGCAGACAATTGCTGGATGAAGATAAACACTTCAAGGGGTTGTTTCCCAAAGACGGGAACTGTCCAGCCACTCGGTGATCCGATGCCCATTACACTACCGACATCCAGCTATGAAACCAACGCAGTTTCATACCGGGCGAAATACCCAAGAACTGCAAGTCGACCCTCGCCAACGCTGGCGCTAAGCAGAAATCCGGAACACATCCAACCGCTCTGCGTCAGTCATGCATTCGGCCCATGGCGTGGCTTGCACGCAGCACCTCCGGTATTGCCACACCAGTCACGGCACACCTTACCGACCCAACAGAGGGCAGCATCGACGTCAAAGGCGCGCCGCCCGTAGCCTTCCTCGAGAAGCGCTTCCGGAAGGTACTCATCATACTTTTCGATCTCTTTTTCTGGCACCAATGCAGCCAGTTCGGTCGCGGAGGGAAGTTGGCCATCTAGCAAAGACAGTAAGTCATTACGCACCTGCTTAGCATCGGCCTTTTCTATCTCAATGACACCAGCAAAGGCGCAGGCCTGATAGCCCTGCCGGGTGAGCAGAGCCACCAATGTGTTCACCACCTTGTCGCCAAGCCATGGAAACACGTAAACATACTGCCCTTGCTGAACCACTGGCTCGCTATCAATATTCAGGTCATTGAATAAACCCAGTCCCTCGGCAAACAGATCCCTAGCCATGTCATCCAAGAAATCCATCTTGCTCCCCCCTGCGGCGATTCGATAATCGCCGTCACGGTAGATACTGAACATCTCCTGGCGCACCACGTCATGGATGCCCATCCCGGAACCGCCAAACTTGGGTGGCTCGCCGCCTTTAGCTCGTTCGACGTTAATCACCTTCTTGTCTGTATCTATGTCGACAACTTTCCAGCGCTTGCCGCCAAAGACGATGTGTTGGTCAACCAGAATCATCGTGTCGATCGGCAGCGTGCCCAGCGTCTTACCGCTGGCAACAACGCGAAATTCCTCGGGAGTTTTGAATACCGCGTAAAAGGTATAGTGGCTCACCAGCCGCTCCCCCTGAAGCCCTAACACCAACTCGCCGCTGGACAACTGGGTCAGGAGTTCATCCTTGCCCATCTGGGTCAGGAGCTGTTTGAAGTGATCAACTGTGACTTGCTGAAAAGGGCCGGTCTGGCAAAGCGTTCGATACAACTGATTAGCACGAACGCCGCCCCACTGAGCTGTTACCGCTAGCACCTGATGCAACAGGGTTGAGAAATGAAACTGCTCTGTGTCTGCTGGCTCAAACCATTTTCCTGCAACCAGCAATCGGATCATTGCTATGGACTGCAGCAACTCCATCCGTAGCTTATCAACAAGGCTGGAGTTGGGATGTAGCTCATCCTCCGCAATCAGCATGCGTAGGATTGCAGGGCCTCCTCGACGCCCTGACCTCCCCAGACGCTGTCGCAGACTTGAAACCGTATGCGGAGCTGTGACCTGAACCACAGAGTTCACCTTGCCTATATCGATCCCCAATTCCAGAGTCATGGTGCATACCGCCGTCGTGGGTAGCGTCTCTTTTTGTAGGCGCGCCTCGAGGGTTTCTCTGGCTTCCTTGGACAGAGACCCGTGGTGTGGGAAAAACTCATTGGGCACGGCCTGAGCCTCACAAAGATCACTTAGTTTGGCTGCCAGGCTTTCGGTGCGTTTGCGACTGTTGGCAAAGACCAAGTGCGACCCGCCACGGCAAACTCGATACAGCTCCTCACAGATCGCGTCTTCGGCACTGCAGGGTACCTCGTCTCCCGGCTTCGGAGCCTCCAGTATGAGAGGATCCCGGTAACCTTTAACTACCATTTTCAATTCAGCTTCGGAGTGCGTGCTGCAGATCGTGGCACACGATAGCCCTTTATCTGGGCGCAGTGAGGCGGGTACGCTTTCTAGGTTGCCGAGGGTAGCACTTAATGCTGCTCGGGGTATGGGATTGCCGTGCCGGCCAATCAGGTGCTCAAGGCGATTAAGCAGTGACAGCAGGTGCTGGCCGCGTTCGGTACCGATGAACGCATGGAACTCGTCAATCACTATGTACTGCAGCAAGCCGAAAGCCTGCTTGACCCATCCAGGCTCTCTAACCAGCAACGACTCCAGAGATTCAGGAGTAATCAGCAATATGCCGGACGGAGATTTGCGAGCGGCCTTTTTTTTCGACTGAGCGCTATCCCCATGCCAAGGTGTGAGCTTCATATCCAGCATCTCGCACAAGCCTTCGAGTCTTCGATACTGGTCGTTAATTAGCGCCTTGAGGGGGCTGATGTAGAGGATGCCGAAACCACCTGTGGTATCGGCAATGGCTGAACAGGCCGGCAGGAAGAAGGCCTCCGTCTTACCTGCTGCCGTTGATGCACTGATCAGCACATCACAATCACCTGCAAGAATAGGCGGGATTGCCCGTTTCTGTATCTCGCGGAGATCCGACCACCCCTGTTTAAAGATCCACTTCTGAACCAAGGGGTGAAGCTGGTGGTAGACCGCGTTCATAGCGTGAAATTAGCTAGATCACCGTCCGCCCCATCGGAACCCTCTTCGGCTTCCTCAAAGTCGCTCGGCAGGTCCTTTTCGATCTCAACGGTACCGACCAAACCATTCCAGTCCAATTGAGGGTTTTGCTCCAGCAGCGACAGCATATCCAAAAAGGCCTTGATGGTATTACGAGGCGTTCGGAAGTAAGCGTCGCCGATTGTCAGGCTGCAATGCTGGAGGAATGCATGTAGCGCCTCATCGGGCACTAGGTAAGCCTCAGGGTCACCGCTAGCAAACACATGCCGCAAGTTCTTCAGCAATATGTATAACTCTTCGGGGGTCAGGTTATTCAGGTGCAGTGATGGCGAGGAGTAATCCACTAAGCCCGTACGCTGGGCAAAGCTGTTTTCCGCCAAACGGGATTGCAATGCTTCGTAGCTATACAGGCCCTTGCGCGGATCTAGCAAGAATTCAGGAGTCCCACCAAGTAGGAACCCTAAATGCTCGGCGGAGCCCTGCAGGCAGTCGTTCAGAATGCGCAGGATCTGCTCATAATTTGAGGTGCGCGCCTGACTGCTGTTGAGCTTGTATAGGTTCACCATCTCATCGAGGTTGACTAGCAAGCCGCTGTAACCAGCTTGACGAACAAACAGGCTCATCAGCTTCAAAGCATCATAGAACGAGCTATCCGAGATAATCGTCCGCACACCTAGGTCATGACGGGCATCGGTTTTGGTGCTGTACTCAGCGCGCAACCAACGGATCGCGTTACTTTTCAGTGCGTCATTGCCTTGCTCGTGTCCATTCCAATACGCTTCGATCACCTTCGCAAAGTCATAGCCTCCGACCATCTCGGTTAGCTCGGCCAGCTTGTCGTGAATAATCGTTGTCACGCCGACTTCACGCGCGTCGGCGTCCTTGCGGGCCTGGGTGATGAACTTCTCTACCACGCTCGTGAGCGCATTGCCGTCCGGCTTGTTACGCGTTGCCAGATTACGCATCAGCTCAGAGTACAGATTACGGGCCTGGCCGGCCACCGCATGAATGCGACGATCGGGGGAGAGGTCGGCATTGACGGTCACCAGTTTTCTCTCCAGCGCGATAGCTCGCACTACGCTGAGGAAGAAGGTCTTACCCGAGCCGTACTCTCCAATTATCAGGCGAAACGCCGAGCCCCCTTCTACTACACGATCGATATCCTGTAGCAGGGCTCTTATTTCGTTTGAACGCCCAACCTGAATGTGCTGAATGCCAACCTTGGGGGTAACGCCAGATTTCAGCGATTGAATAATGGCGTCTCGCTCTTTGATGCGAATGCGTTTAACTGTCATGGCGCTAACCTGCTTTTAGTTCGTTGGCAATTTCCAGGTCGATATAGATGTCTTCGTCATCGTCAATAACTGGGGCGTCGACCTGCTCGTAAGCCCAGTCATTAATAGTCTCAATTGAGCCATCTAGCATGAGCTTCAATGACTCGCATGCAGCCAGTACATCCTTGCGATCCCAGCGCTCCTTAGTGATCAGCTGCTCGAACAAGGAATTGTGTGCTTGATCCAATCCGCCCGTGTCAGCTGCAATAGGCTCCCCCTCAGCGATGACGTGCTGCTCCTCAGGCGTATCGTCAACAAAGATGGTTCCTAGGAGGCTTTGCACACTCTCGGTCTCAGAAGCATGAAGCGCCAAGAGCTCATCATTAAGAGCGAAGCCTGGTTTCTGTGTTGTCGTCTTACTGGTGGGGGTTGCAGACGCAGGTGCACCCTTGCTGGAGGTGAACTTGTGTACATCCGCCGTAACCTGCGTTTTATCAAAGCCCAGAGCGGTATAGAGTTTCTCAAGCTGCTTGATCTCGTCAGGAGTCACCTTGCCATCAGCAAAAGCAACTCTCACGAGAATGTGTCGCACGACATCTTTCTCAGCATCTCCAAGAGCGCCGACTCTTTCCTTCAGGCCTGTCATGTTGGCTGGAGTATTCAAGCGCCAGTGCAGATAGGCGTGTAGTGAGCGTTTTTCGATTGGAGACAAGTGCGTGTCATGATCGATCAGAATTTGGAGCGTGTTTAGCTCAGCGCTATCTACATGGCTGTCGACAGCCGCAACCATTGCCCCAAGGCGGAGCGTCATGCTCGTCTCATTAAAGGCTTGGGATGGCTCAAAGTTCGGCCCATGCCCCTCTGGAAACAGCACTATGTCGCCATCAACAGCGGGCTTTGCATGGTGATAGCGAGGATCTGGGGCAACACCAAAGCCTGCTTTAGCTTCCAGTGTCGTTATGAGTTCCATTTCTTTTTTGTTGAAACGTTCAGGCGGCTCTAAGCCTATCTGCCTCCAAAGGTCAGCCAAGCGAACCAAGCCTTTTGATGGCCCCGCGAGTTGTTCGTCAACCCAGCTCTTAAACCGTTTTAGGACCGGATGTGTTTGGACGCTAAGGAGGGCGTCTGGCAGCAGAAGCATCGCTTCGATATCGTCAGCTGACGCTCCCTTCTTACCGAGATAGCGACTGTAAGCAGACAGCAATTCGGTGGACGTATCTGCAATCGCGATCATTTTCTTGACTGGTGCTTTCAGAACACTGGGGTCGGGCAGGCCTGGCTGCTCCAGCGAAAATCCGCGCAGGCTTGCGCTGGCGGGATAGTAGTGGAGAGTCAATCGCGTTTTGTTCGATTTGACAATCATGCCGTCCCCAAACTGATCGGCATACTGTAGCTTAAATAGGGTGGCAAACTGCTCAGCGCATCGGCGCGCGGGTGTCCGAAGCGTGTACTCCTGACTGTTCTTGATCCATGTCAGTGCAAGATGAGCAGGTATCGGTTCGCCCTTGGATACCCGAGTAGCCAGTTGGTAGCGAAACAGCAATGAGTCATGATGCTGCTCGTCCTGTTCCTCAAACGCAACCACGCCAGGCCGCATGAGAGCCATCAGCTCCATTAGACGGAGCGAGTAGCCGGCAAAGGACCTGTTCGACCCATAAATTGACCGCAGCCGCTGGAGTTCCTGGTATATCGATTTGAATTCTGCGTCTGTAACCCCCCCTTCCTTGGAATCAACGAGGATGCGCCGCTCTAGTCCGTAGAAATAGATAAATACATAGCCTAACGGTACATTGGGGTTCTCGCGCTCGCTTGCTAACCATGTCAGATACGCACCCCGCGAAGACTCAGAGAGGCGATTGAACGAAGGCCAGTAGCCCAGCGTTTCATCTTGATATAGCATGTCTGTGTCACGGTAGATCGGAAGACTGGAATCGACTAATGATGCTTCGACACCATATCCATCCAGATCCGGCAAACGACCGCCGAAGTAAAAAAAACCTCCGCAAATTTCATGCCCGGCCACAGATATGAGCTCTCCAGGGGTGATCCAGCACCCTTTGGTTTTGTTGTTGCTTTTGGTTTCTTGTCCGCCGTAAGACGTTGAGACAGATATAGTGAAGGTGGCCAACTCATCGTCATCAGGCTCGCTTCGCACTTGCACATCCCTTTTATTCAGCACTTCTTCGTTGCGTGGTTCCTGGCTCTGTTTATTGGGTGGCGTCTTCTTGTTGGCTCTACTGAACAAGGCGTAACAACCCCAGACAACAAAGATGATGATGATCAATTCCATTTGATTCGCCTTTACTTGTGCTGTGGAAGTACCTGATGTTCTTATTTTTTTGTCCAATGATAGGCTCAATATCATGGGATAGAAAGTGACAACGCCTCGGCTCGGCCTGTTGAAACAGGGGGTGCACGGCGTCCTCCGACAGAAAAGCCATTACAGTACTCCTTATTCTTCAACGGACTCCACGTCCGGTGCTGCTGCTTGCTTATCGTTGCCTTCCGGAAGCCTAGAGATAGGGTTCGCTGAGTTCCACCATGTATTGAAGGTGAGCCTTAATGCCAGCCACCACGCATAAATAGCGAAGGGTGAGTTGCATCCATCCTCGTCGAGCAGCCCATGGGCCAACTCGTTACGCAAATTGGGGCCGAAGGCATTACAGAACAGCGACTCGAGCTCAAAGGCGAGATCCTTGCCGAATACCTGTTTGGCCTCTGGCAAGTCCAGCAATGTGCTCATTCCGTTTTCGTTCTGGATACCATCTTTGTCGAGGTTCGTGGTCTTGGCTCCTGCCTGCTTGAGATGCTCGCGCACCAAGTGCTCGATCTGCGGAATCAGCAAATGCAGCGCTGTAACGAAATCACGCTCGTAACCGGCAAACAGTGCCTTACCGAAAAGACCAGCCCGCTCTTTGGGCACGATGGGTGAGTGGCGGGCCAATTCGATGAAATCGGCCTCCCGCAACCGATGTTCAAGCAAAAGCACTTCCAAGGCTGGCCAGATGTCGCCTTGCACCACAATACTAACCAGGATGCCGTAGTCACGGATCATCTCAGCGCGGATCGCAATTTCGTCGTCTGCCGTCAGTTCTTCTCCGCCAAGGCTCATCGCAGGGCGCTTGGCAATGACCCGCCCATCACGACTCATCACGGTCGCAGAAAACAGTGATTGCAAGGGATACTGACGCATTCTTTCCTGCGCTCTATTGCGCAGTTCTTCTGCGTTGACACCACGATGCAGATTCGCAAATGCGAGCAATGCATGTTGTGCAGATTTTCCGGTGACGGACTTCCTCGCGTTTTCGACGAGCTGGGTGATATCGACACCGGACGTTTGAATGAGTCTCATCTCTCCCAGAGCTCTCTCTCCAGAATCGTTCAAGTGGGCTCGCAACTCGGCAATTCGCTCATCAACCTGATGCGTAGAGCGCTCGGCTCTGGGAACCGTTCGGTACGTCTGGATGGCATTCTCGTAAAAGCTCGCGGCCACCATGTGACTCAGGCTTTCCGATGTGGAGCGTGCAACGGCTTCTTTTACCCAACCTTCGGCGACCGCCACCGTCATTTCTGCCGCTTTGACCTCGTCAGGAATGGCCTTATGCCATTCGGTAGCAACAGAAAAATACTCCCGCGCCCTATGCAGATCACCTTCACAATCAAATTCGCGGGCCAAAACTTCTAGCTTCCTTGCCACATCGGCTCGGTTCGCCCGCCCCAAACCATTCGACTTCAGAAGGTCGGCAAGCCAAAGCCCAAGGAAACCGTCGTCCCGGGTCGCTGCGTTAAAAGCAGTGACAATTGACGCCTCCATTTGCTGGAGCCTATCTCCAGCACCACTTTTGAGCATCCGCGCCAGACTGATGGCACGTGGCCAACAGTCACGCCCTCCATGTATCCAGGTATCTGTGTCTAGTGGAAGGCAGCGGTAGGCGTCGATGGCCTTTAGAGCGAATGAAGTGTTACGAGGCTTGCCCTTCAACCAGACCAAATCGCTGAGTCGCGCCTTCAGCCAGTCGTCGTTCACCAGATCGACGATCGCGGCAAAGAACAGAATGTCGGAATCAGGCATGTCATCCGGGATGACCGACCGGCGGTCATGGAAAACAGCAAAAGGCTTAAAGGGTTCATTCGGGCTCGACGGTGAAAGCATCATAGAACAGGCATCTGCAAGCAGCCATAAGACCTTGCCGTGTTCAATTCGCCCTTGCTCAATGGTACTGCGCGCAGCAGCCGACAGTGCCTGCCACATCGACGAATATCCTTCGCGGGTAGCTTGGGCAATCGCATCCTTCCAGCCTGACGCCGTAAAGTCCTGAACTGAAATAGCCAATTCCAGCGGATAGCGTTCGTTGTTCATTAGTCGCCACCTTTGATCGACGCAACATTGAAAAGTTCAGCCTCGAAGCCGAGGTTCCCACCGTTGCCGTTCTTGCTGGTGACGTTGTGTGCCATCTTGTTCTTATCCTTTGGGTGATACCTTCGCTAATGGGGCTTGATACCCCGGAGCGAGCTTCGCATTCTCTACTCCGTACAGCGCCAGCGGTTCGCTGAGCCACAAGCGGAACTGTTCTTCTTTGAGGCTGTGATCGGGCGAGCAGTCCACGCTCCAGCGCAGCAACATATAGCCCGCCACCGCCGCGCGTACGCGCATCCGGATTGAGCCATCATTCATCCCATAGTCCATCCGGATGATCTCGGGTCGAGCCAGACGTGGATGGGGAACGAGTTCCAGCTCGACCATACGCGTCCACTGAATGTCGTTGACCTGGCTCTCGTTGGCCTTGGGTTCTTTCGCCGAGCAAGGTTGGCGCTTCTATGCGTGTGACTACGAAGTCGCGGAACTCGCTGCTCTTCCGATCAAAGGCTCGGATATGCCACCGTAAGCCGGTGTCTACCAGGACGAAGGGCACGATGATCCGTTCGGACTCACCCCCGCTCATCGAGTGGTAGCGAATGGCAACTGGTTTTTTGGCGTGGATTGCACGGCAGATCGGGGCAAGCACATTCATCTTGGGGTTGCTTAGCGCGGTGGGCGATTCGCAACGCCGTTCACCCAATCGCCGAAGCCCAGAGCAGATAGCAAGCACAGGGCAAGGCTCAAATCCTCGACACGCTGAGAGGGCGAGCTAACCATGCGCTCCGACCAAGAGAGAAGAAGGTTTAGCTGTGTATCTCATACGGCACCATAAA
Source organism: Aeromonas sp. QDB68 (assembly GCF_027707405.1). Taxonomy (NCBI): domain Bacteria; kingdom Pseudomonadati; phylum Pseudomonadota; class Gammaproteobacteria; order Aeromonadales; family Aeromonadaceae; genus Aeromonas; species Aeromonas sp. QDB68. Next base: position 13,621 of record NZ_JAPCIQ010000094.1, read on the forward strand.
TATAATCAAATTGATGACATGGTGTGCCGAAATTTGTACAACATCAAGATATTCAGGTCTCAAATGTAGACATAGATCATCTTGTTGTGAGCTCTTTCTATAGGTTTAGATTGACGTCATCCAACTACCTGATTACCCATGACCCTCAGCCAGCTTCAAGAGCCGATATGGCATCGGAGGGCTTGCCACGACTGCATGCCC
>NZ_JAPCIQ010000095.1:0-13779 GCF_027707405.1 Aeromonas sp. QDB68
CGAAACCCAACAAGGAGTTTCGGATTCTTACACAGCCTGAGGATCGGTCAATGGATCCTTAACTGATCGGCATTAGGTCAATGACCGCCTTTGTAACAAACCATGACAGATCGGGCTCAGCGCTGGTCGAGGGGCACGAATTCGCGCAGGGGCTGACCGGTGTAGAGCTGACGGGGACGGCCGATCTTCTGATCCGGGTCCGAGTGCATCTCGTTCCAGTGGGCAATCCAGCCGATGGTACGGGAGATGGCGAAGATCACGGTGAACATGGACATGGGGATGCCGATGGCCTTCATGATGATGCCGGAGTAGAAGTCCACGTTCGGGTAGAGCTTCTTCTCGATGAAGTAGGGGTCGGACAGCGCGATGCGTTCCAGCTCCATGGCCACGTCCAGCAGCGGATCCTTGATCTGCAGCTCGGTCAGTACCTCGTGGCAGGTTTCGCGCATCACGGTGGCACGGGGATCGTGGTTCTTGTAAACCCGGTGACCGAAGCCCATCAGACGGAACGGATCGTTCTTGTCTTTGGCGCGGCCGATGTACTCGGGGATGCGATCCACGGAGCCAATCTCTTCGAGCATCTTGAGGCAGGCTTCGTTGGCACCACCGTGGGCCGGGCCCCACAGGGAGGCGATCCCTGCGGCGATACAGGCAAACGGGTTGGCACCGGAAGAACCGGCCAGACGCACGGTGGAGGTGGAGGCGTTTTGCTCATGATCCGCATGCAGGGTGAAGATGCGGTCCATGGCGCGCTCGACGATGGGGTTGACCTTGTACTCTTCGGTCGGCACGCCAAACATCATGTGCAGGAAGTTGCCTGCATAGGAGAGGGCGTTGCGCGGTTGCATGAAGGGCTGGCCGATGGAGTACTTGTAACACATGGCGGCCAGGGTCGGCATCTTGGAGAGCAGACGGAAGGCACAGATCTCGCGATGCTCCTCGTTGTTGATGTCGAGGGCGTCGTGATAGAAGGCGGACAGCGCGCTGACCACGCCGCACATAACGGCCATGGGGTGGGCGTCGCGGCGGAAGCCGCGGAAGAAGAAGGCGATCTGCTCGTGCACCATGGTGTGGCGGGTGACCAGACGTTCAAATTCCGCATATTGGGTCTTGGTGGGGGCCTCGCCGTACAGCAGGATGTAGCAGACTTCGAGGTAGCTGGCCTGGGTGGCCAACTGGGCGATGGGGTAACCGCGGTGCAGCAAGACGCCCTGGTCGCCATCGATGTAGGTGATGGAAGATTTGCAAGAACCGGTGGCCATGAAGCCGGGGTCGAAGGTGAAATATCCTTGCGTGCCCAGCTTTCTGACATCGATCACATCGGGTCCAACGGTACCGGAGAGGATCGGCAGTTCAACCGGCTCTTTTCCGGGCAGATGTAGGGTGGCTATCTTATCAGCCATAGCACGTCTCCTTTGCTCTTTTATAATTTGGTTCCAGCCCTACTTTATTACGACTGTTATGACGCTGGCAAAGGTTCTTACCCGTACCACGGCGGCTGGAGCGCCTTATTTGAACCAGAGAACCATGTCTTTGTCAATTTTGCTGGATGATCATTAATGACTTGTTAAAGCTGTTGTGAGATCTGGTTTACGGTTTTGGATTTTCTGTGTAGCTATTTGATTGTCATTGGTTAAGGCCGCCGATATACTGCGCCACGTGGGTGATGGTCGTCGGTGTTTGAAACGCTTTCGCAAAGCCAGATGTGATATCGAAAATGTTATTTTTGGCTTTCCTGAGTTGTTTTGGTAACAAAAACCTAACAAATGCCACTCCTCGCCCTCAAAGCGTGTGAAAACAATAACTAACGTGCTCAATGGAGCTGAGTGGGCAAAGCCGTGAAAAACAAACAGAGACCTGTAAACCTCAACCTACAGACGATCAGCTTTCCTGTCACCGCCATCGCTTCCATCTTGCATCGTGTCTCAGGGGTCATCACCTTTGTGGCATTGGCCATCTTGCTGTGGATGCTTGGTACTTCACTCGCCTCTCCCGAAGGATTTGAATCGGTTGTTGCCATCATGGACAACTTCCTGGTCAAGTTCGTGCTGTGGGGGATCCTGACCGCGCTGGCTTACCACATCGTGGGCGGTCTGCGGCACCTGGTCATGGACATGGGCTATTGGGAAGAGCTGGAATCCGGTAATCAGAGTGCCCGTGTGGCCTTCGTGATCACCGCGGTTTTGGCGGTATTGGCGGGGGTACTGGTATGGTAACCAATTCTGCAACTTTCGGGCGCAGCGGTGTTCATGATTACATCCTGATCCGCGCCACCGCCCTCATCATGACGTGCTACGTCCTCTATCTGGTTGGCTTTGTCGCGTTCAACGACATCACCTACGAGGTGTGGACCGGCTTCTTCTCCAACACCTTCACCAAGGTCTTCACCCTGCTGACGCTCGTATGCGTCTTGATCCACGCCTGGATCGGTCTATGGCAGGTGCTGACCGACTATATAAAGCCGGTCGGACTGCGCGGTGCGCTGCAGTTTGTGCTGGTGGTGGTGCTGTTTGTCTATGTGATGACGGGTTTCGTCGTGCTGTGGGGTGTGTAAGGTGACTATTCCAACTCGTGAATTTGATGCGGTCGTGATCGGTGCCGGTGGCGCCGGTATGCGCGCCGCGCTGCAGATTGCCCAGTCCGGCAAGAGCTGCGCCCTGTTATCCAAGGTTTTCCCGACCCGTTCCCACACGGTCTCCGCCCAGGGCGGGATCACGGTCGCCCTGGGCAATGCCCACGACGACAACTGGCAGTGGCACATGTATGACACCGTCAAGGGCTCCGATTACATCGGTGATCAGGAAGCCATCGAATACATGTGCAAGACCGGCCCCGAGGCCATCTATGAGCTGGAGAACATGGGCTTGCCTTTCTCCCGCTTTGATAACGGTACCGTCTACCAGCGTCCGTTCGGCGGTCAGTCCAAGAACTTCGGCGGCGAGCAGGCTGCCCGCACTGCGGCGGCAGCCGACCGTACCGGTCACGCCCTGCTGCACACCCTGTATCAACAAAACGTCAAGAACAAGACCACCGTCTTCTCCGAGTGGTATGCCCTGGATCTGGTGAAGAACCAGGATGGTCATATCGTCGGCTGTACCGCCATCGACATGGAGAGCGGTGAAGTCGTCTACTTCAAGGCCAAGGCCACCGTGCTCGCCACCGGCGGCGCCGGTCGCATCTACCAGTCCACCACCAACGCACACATCAACACCGGTGACGGCGTCGGCATGGCGCTGCGCGCCGGGGTCGGCGTGCAGGACATGGAGTTCTGGCAGTTCCACCCCACCGGTATCGCCGGGGCAGGGGTACTGGTGACCGAAGGTTGCCGTGGTGAAGGCGGCTACCTGCTGAACAAGGACGGCGAGCGCTTCATGGAGCGTTATGCGCCGAACGCCAAGGACCTGGCCGGTCGCGACGTGGTGGCCCGTTCCATCATGATCGAGATCCGCGAAGGCCGTGGCTGCGACGGTCCCTGGGGCCCGCACATCAAGCTCAAGCTGGATCACCTCGGCAAAGAGGTACTGGAATCCCGTCTGCCGGGTATCTGCGAGCTTTCTCGCACCTTCGCCCACGTGGATCCGGTCAAAGAGCCCATCCCCATCATCCCGACCTGCCACTACATGATGGGCGGCGTGCCGACCAGCGTGAACGGCCAGTGCCTGACCCAGGACAAGGATGGCAACGACGTGCCGGTGGTCGGTCTGTTCGCGGTAGGCGAGATCGCCTGCGTCTCCGTGCACGGTGCCAACCGTCTGGGTGGCAACTCCCTGCTGGATCTGGTGGTGTTCGGTCGTGCTGCCGGCATGCACCTGGTGGAGACCCTTGGCTCGATGGAGCACGGCGCGGAAGCCACCGACGCCGACATCGCCAAGGCGCTGGAGCGCTTCAACCGCTGGGAAAACAACCGTGACGGGGAAGACCCGGCCCAGATCCGCAAGGACCTGCAGCGCTGCATGCAGAACAACTTCTCCGTGTTCCGGGAAGGGGATGCCATGGCAGAAGGGCTGGCCGAGCTGAAACTCATCCGCGAGCGTCTCAAGAACGCCCGTCTGGACGACACCTCCAAGGAGTTCAATACCCAGCGCATTGAGTGCCTGGAGCTGGACAACCTGATGGAGACCGCCTATGCCACCGCGGTGGCGGCGAACTTCCGTACCGAGAGTCGTGGCGCCCACAGCCGCTTCGACTTCCCGGAGCGTGACGATGAGAGCTGGCTGTGCCACAGCCTCTATCATCCGGACACCGAGTCCATGACCCGTCGCGCTGTCAACATGTCACCCAAGACCCGTGAGGCGTTCCCGCCCAAGGTCCGGACTTACTGATTGCGGAGCCAAGCACAATGAACGTCACATTCTCTGTCTACAGATACAATCCGGACGTTGATAACGTCCCGTATATGAAGGATTATCGTCTTGATATTCCTGAAGGTTCCGACATGATGGTGCTCGACGCACTGATCCAGCTCAAGGAGCTGGATCCCACGCTCGCCTTCCGCCGCTCCTGCCGCGAAGGGGTCTGTGGATCTGACGGTCTCAACATGAATGGCAAGAACGGTCTGGCCTGCATCACACCGCTCTCCGATCTCTTGAAGAAGGGCAGCAAGGTCGTCATTCGACCCTTGCCCGGTCTGCCGGTGATCCGGGATCTGGTGATCGACATGACCCAGTTCTACACCCAGTGGGAGAAGGTCAAACCCTTCCTCATCAACGACGAAAAACTGCCGCCCGTGCGTGAGCACCTGCAATCCCCCGAAGAGCGCGCCAAGCTGGATGGCCTGTACGAGTGCATACTCTGTGCCTGCTGCTCCACCTCTTGCCCCTCCTTCTGGTGGAACCCGGACAAGTTCATCGGTCCGGCCGGCCTGCTCGCCGCCTATCGCTGGCTGGCGGACAGCCGCGACACTGCGGCCAGTGAGCGACTGGGCAACCTGGATGACGCCTTCAGCGTGTTCCGCTGCCACGGCATCATGAACTGCGTGAACGTCTGTCCCAAGGGCTTGAACCCGACCAAGGCCATCGGTCAGATCAAGTCGATGTTGCTCAATCGGGCCGTGTAGTACCAGGGCCAGGGCGCCTTGCGCCGGGCCCGACCTCTGGATAGCCATCCCGCCCCGGGATGGCTATGACCCTACAAGCTGCAGTGCAGCGAACAAGATGTACAAGGGATAGAAATGCATAACGGCGTGATGAAGGCCTGGTTGGAGTCATCTCACCTGGCTGGTGCGAATGCAAGCTACATTGAGGATTTGTACGAATCCTTCCTGGAAAACCCCGACTCCGTTGCCGACGAATGGCGCAGCCTGTTCCAGTCGCTGCCCCAGGTCAACGGACATGCAGTAGAACAACCCCACTCCCAGGTTCGCGACTATTTCCGCCGCCTGGCCAAGGACTCCTCCCGTTACAGCGCTCCCGTCTCCGATCCCCAGGTGGATGCCAAACAGGTTCGCGTACTGCAACTGATCAACGCCTTCCGCTTCCGCGGTCACCAGAACGCCAACCTGGACCCCCTGGGTCTGTGGCAGCGCGAGCCGGTCGCCGAGCTGGACCCGGCCTTCCACAACCTGCAAGGTGCAGACATGGAGGCCACCTTCAATGTGGGCTCCTACGCCATCGGTCGCGAGACCATGGTGCTCTCCGATCTGTATGCCTCGCTGAAGAAAACCTATTGCGGCAGCATCGGCGCCGACTACATGCACCTCACCTCCACCGAGGAGAAGCGCTGGCTGCAAGACAGGCTGGAATCCATCGAAGGGAAGGGCAACTATACCCTTGAAGAGAAGACTCGCTTCCTCGAGAGCCTGACCGCCGCCGAAGGGCTGGAAAAATACCTGGGTGCCAAGTTCCCGGGGGCCAAGCGTTTCTCCCTGGAAGGGGGCGATGCCATGGTGCCCATGCTCAAAGAGCTTATTCGCCGCGCCGGTGAGCAGGGTTGCAAGGAAGCCGTCATCGGTATGGCCCACCGCGGTCGCCTCAACGTGCTCATCAACGTACTGGGCAAGCGCGCTCAGGACCTGTTCGACGAGTTCGCCGGCAAGCACGGCGAATCCTGGGGCACAGGGGACGTGAAGTACCACATGGGCTTCTCCTCCGACTTCGCCACCCCGGGCGGCAACGTCCACCTGGCGCTCGCCTTCAACCCGTCGCACCTCGAGATCGTCAACCCCGTGGTCATCGGCTCCGTGCGTGCCCGTATGGACCGCCGCGGTGACAAGGACGGCTCCAGCGTCCTGCCCATCACCATCCACGGTGACTCCGCCATCGCGGGGCAGGGGGTCGTTGCCGAGACCTTCAACATGTCCCAGACCCGTGCCTATGGCGTGGGCGGCACGGTGCGCATCGTCATCAACAACCAGGTGGGCTTCACCACCTCCTATATCCGTGACCTGCGCTCCACCGAATATTGCACCGACATCGCCAAGGCGGTGCAGGCCCCTGTGCTGCACGTCAACGGGGATGACCCGGAAGCCGTGGTGCTGGTGACCCAGATTGCCCTGGATTACCGCAACACCTTCAAGCGCGACGTGGTGATCGAGCTGGTCTGCTACCGTCGTCACGGCCACAACGAGGCTGACGAGCCGAGCGCGACCCAGCCCCTGATGTATCAGAAGATCAAGCAGCACCCGACCCCGCGCAAGATCTACGCCGATCAGCTGATCGCCGAAGGAGCCATCGCGCCGGAGCTGGCCACCACGCTAGTCAACGACTATCGCGACACCCTGGATCGGGGCGAGCGGGTGAGCAAGGAGTGGCGCCCCATGGAGCTGCACTCCGTGGACTGGACGCCGTATCTGGGTCACGACTGGGCCATGGCCTATGACAGCACTGTGCCCATGGATCATCTGAAGGCCCTGGGTGAGCGCATCAGCCAGTACCCGGCCACCCATGTGCTGCAACGCCAGGTCGAGAAGATCTACGAAGACCGTCGCCTGATGGCCGCCGGTGAGAAGCTGGTGGACTGGGGCTTTGCCGAGACTCTGGCCTACGCCACCCTGGTGGACAAGGGCTCCCGCATTCGCTTCACCGGGGAAGACTCCGGGCGTGGTACCTTCTTCCATCGCCACGCCGTGCTGCACAGCCAGACCGATGCCAGCACCTACACCCCGCTGTGCAACCTGCATGACGAGCAGGGTCCGTTTGAAGTCTATGACTCCGTGCTGACCGAAAACGCGGTATTGGCGTTCGAGTATGGCTACGCCAGCGCGGAACCGGCCGGCCTCACCATTTGGGAAGCCCAGTTCGGTGACTTCGCCAACTGCGCCCAGGTGGTGGTGGATCAGTTCCTCTCCTCCGGCGAGCAGAAGTGGGGCCGGATGTGCGGCCTGACCATGCTGCTGCCCCACGGTTACGAGGGTCAGGGCCCGGAGCACTCTTCCGCCCGTCTGGAGCGTTACCTGCAGATGTGCGCTCAGCACAACATGCAGGTGTGCGTGCCCTCCACCCCGGCGCAGGTGTTCCACATGCTGCGTCGCCAGGTGGTGCGCCCGATGCGCCGTCCGCTTATCGTGATGACGCCCAAATCCCTGCTGCGCCACCCGCTGGCGGTGAGCAAGCTCGAAGAGCTGGCAGAGGGCACCTTCCAGAACGCCATCGGCGAAATCGATGCGCTGGATCCCAAAGGCGTCAAGCGCGTGGTCTTCTGCTCCGGCAAGGTCTACTACGACCTGCTCGATGCCCGTCGCAAGGCCGAGCAGCAGGACGTGGCCCTGGTACGGATCGAGCAGCTCTACCCCTTCCCGGAAGAGGAAGTGCGCGCCATCCTGGCCGACTATGCCCACGTCACCGACTTCGTCTGGTGTCAGGAAGAGCCGCAGAACCAGGGCGCCTGGTACAGCACCCGTCATCACTACGACAGCGTGCTGCCAAGCCATGCCCGTCTGCGTTATGCCGGTCGCCCGGCGTCGGCTTCACCGGCCGTCGGTTACATGTCCGTCCACGCCAAGCAGCAAAAAGCCCTGGTGGAAGACGCCCTTACCCTGGAATAACGAGTTGTGGATGAGAGGGCCCGTGTCGGGACCCTCTCTGACCTGGAACAAGCCTGCTGGCCAAGAAGTAACAAGGAACTGATTACATGACTATCGAGATCAAGGTACCGGACCTGCCGGAATCAGTGGCGGATGCCACCATCGCGACCTGGCACAAGAAACCGGGTGATCTGGTTGCCCGTGACGAAGTGCTGGTTGACATCGAAACCGATAAAGTCGTGCTGGAAGTGCCCGCGCCGGAAGCCGGCGTACTGGGCGACATCCTGCAGAGCGAAGGGGCGACCGTGCTCTCCCGCCAGCTGATCGCCATGCTCAAGCCGGCCCCCGTTGCCGGTGAAGCGACCAGCGAGAAGCCGGTGGAAGCCGTGGCCGATGACGCTGCCGATGGCCTGAGCCCCTCCGTGCGCCGCATGGTGGCCGAGCACGACATCGACGTCGCCAAGCTGACCGGCACCGGCAAGGGTGGTCGTGTCACCAAGGAAGACGTGGAAGCCTTCATCAAGAATCTGGGCAAGGCTCCCGTGGCTGCGCCGACTGCTGCCGCTCCCGTGGCTGCCGCACCGGTTGCCCCGCTGGCCGGTCGCACCGAGAAGCGTGTGCCCATGACCCGTCTGCGCAAGCGCATCGCCGAGCGTCTGCTGGAGGCCAAGAACACCACCGCCATGCTGACCACTTTCAACGAGATCAACATGGCGCCCATCATGAAGCTGCGCAAGCAGTACGGCGAGATCTTCGAGAAGAAGCACGGCATCAAGCTCGGCTTCATGTCCTTCTATGTGAAGGCCGTGGTCGAATCCCTCAAGCGCTACCCGGAAGTGAACGCGGCGCTGGACGGTGACGACATCGTCTACCACAACTACTTCGATGTCAGCATCGCCGTCTCCACCCCCCGTGGTCTGGTGACCCCGGTGCTGCGTGACTGCGACAACATGAGCCTGGCCGATATCGAGAAGGCTATCAAAGACCTGGCCGGCAAGGGCCGTGACGGCAAGCTGACCGTGGATGAACTGACCGGCGGCAACTTCACCATCACCAACGGTGGCGTGTTCGGCTCCCTGATGTCCACCCCCATCATCAACCCGCCCCAGAGCGCCATTCTGGGCATGCACAAGATCCAGGACCGCCCCATGGCCGTCGACGGCAAGGTCGAGATCCTGCCGATGATGTACCTGGCACTCTCCTACGATCACCGCATCATCGACGGCCGCGAGTCAGTGGGCTTCCTGGTCTCCATCAAGGAGCTCCTGGAAGACCCGACCCGTCTGCTGCTGGATGTCTGAGCAAGCGTGACTGAAAGATAACGAGGGGCCGCCCAGGCCCCCATTCACAGGGGATTGAGAAACACGAGCCCCGGACGGAAATACCTACAACACGGATAGAGCATCTATGAATCTGCATGAATATCAGGCAAAACAGCTGTTTGCCGAGTATGGCCTGCCGGTCTCCGAAGGTTATGCCTGTGCCACCCCGCAGGAAGCGGCCGAAGCGGCCGACAAGATTGGCGGCAACACCTGGGTCGTCAAGTGCCAGGTCCACGCCGGTGGCCGCGGTAAAGCGGGCGGCGTCAAGCTGGCCAAGAGCAAGGACGAGATCCGTGCCTTCGCCCAGAACTGGCTCGGCAAGAACCTGGTGACCTATCAGACTGACGCCAACGGTCAGCCGGTCACCAAGATCCTGGTGGAATCTTGCACCGACATCGCCAAGGAGCTCTACCTGGGCGCCGTGGTTGACCGTGGTTCTCGCCGCGTGGTCTTCATGGCCTCTACCGAAGGTGGCGTGGAGATCGAGAAAGTCGCCCACGAAACCCCGGAACTCATTCACAAAGCCGCCATCGATCCGCTGGTAGGTCCGCAGCCTTATCAAGCCCGCGAGCTGGCCTTCAAACTGGGTCTGGTCGGCGATCAGATCAAGCAGTTCACCAAGATCTTCATGGGTCTGGGCCAGATGTTCCTGGACTGCGACTTCGCCCTGCTGGAAATCAACCCGCTGGTCATCACCGACAAGGGCAACCTGCACTGCCTGGACGGCAAGATCAACATCGACGCCAACGCCCTGTACCGCCAGCCGAAGCTGCGCGAGATGCATGACCCGTCCCAGGATGACCCCCGTGAAGCGCACGCCGCCCAGTGGGAGCTGAACTATGTGGCGCTCGATGGCAACATCGGCTGCATGGTCAACGGCGCCGGTCTGGCCATGGGTACCATGGACATCGTCAACCTGCACGGTGGTTCACCGGCCAACTTCCTGGACGTCGGCGGCGGCGCCACCAAGGAGCGGGTGACCGAGGCGTTCAAGATCATCCTCTCCGACAGCAAGGTACAAGCCGTGCTGGTCAACATCTTCGGCGGCATCGTGCGCTGCGACATGATCGCGGAAGGGATCATCGGCGCCGTCAAGGAAGTGGGGGTGAAAGTGCCCGTGGTGGTGCGTCTGGAAGGCAACAACGCCGAACTGGGTGCCCGTAAACTGGCCGACAGCGGCCTCAATATCATCGCCGCAACGAGTCTGACTGACGCAGCTCAGCAAGTGGTAAAAGCAGCGGAGGTCAAATAATGAGCGTTCTGATCAACAAAGACACCAAGGTGATCTGCCAGGGCTTTACCGGCGGTCAGGGCACTTTCCACTCCGAACAGGCCATTGCCTACGGTACCCAGATGGTCGGCGGCGTCTCCCCGGGCAAGGGCGGCACCACCCACCTGGGCCTGCCGGTGTTCAACACCGTCCGTGACGCCGTGGAAGCCACTGGCGCCACTGCCTCCGTCATCTATGTCCCGGCGCCGTTCTGCAAGGACGCCATCCTGGAAGCCATCGATGCCGGCATCAAGCTCATCGTCACCATCACCGAAGGCATCCCGACCCTGGACATGCTGGACGTCAAGGTGAAGTTGCAGGAAACCGGCGTGCGGATGATCGGCCCCAACTGCCCGGGCGTCATCACCCCGGGTGAGTGCAAGATCGGCATCATGCCGGGCCACATCCACAAGCCGGGCAAGGTGGGCATCGTCTCCCGCTCCGGCACCCTGACCTATGAAGCGGTCAAGCAGACCACGGACGAGGGCTTCGGCCAGTCCACCTGCGTCGGTATCGGTGGCGACCCCATCCCGGGCTCCAACTTCATCGACATCCTGGAGATGTTCCAGAACGATCCGCAGACCGAAGCCATCGTGATGATCGGCGAGATCGGCGGCAACGCCGAGGAAGACGCGGCAGCCTACATCAAGGCCCACGTCACCAAGCCGGTGGTCTCCTACATCGCGGGCGTCACCGCTCCGGCTGGCAAGCGCATGGGTCATGCTGGCGCCATCATCGCCGGTGGCAAAGGCACCGCGGCCGAGAAATTTGCCGCCCTGGAAGATGCCGGCGTGAAAACCGTGCGGTCGCTTGCCGATATCGGCAAGGCCCTGCGTGAAGTGACCGGCTGGTAATTTCTGTTAGCCCGTTACCTCTAATAAAAGGCCGCCCGATGGGCGGCTTTTTTATAGAAAATGCTTTTAATAAATGTGCAAAATAGTCAGCTCTTTTCACCTCTCGCTAAGCACTTAAGGTAACGTTAATGTTAACTTTAACTGTTCAACAAGAAGTGTTTACTGGATTGCTAAATTTGCTTAAGATATTGCATATTAATATTTTTCATTTCAAATATATATATACTTATACGCGAGGTAATAATGAATACTATAACATCCGTAAATATTAGAAATCTCTGGGGTAATCAAGATATTGATATTAGTTTTAATGACAAGACGAATTTCATAATTGGTGTTAACGGTACAGGTAAAACGACACTAATAAATTTACTTGCAGCAGTACTAACACTTGATTTTGAAAAATTATTAAGGATTGAGTTTGATAGTGTTGATATAAAATTGAAAGAAGTCGCTGGCTCTAAACGACCAAGTATTCGTGTATCCAAAGAGTCTAATTTTGACTATGGCACTATAACATATGAAATTAAAAAGGCAGCTAAAGAGCCACCAGTGATTATAAGTTGTGACTCGAGATTTGAACGCCTTTTTTTTGATATAAAAGATGCTAATCGCCAATATAAACGACGGCATCCTAATTATGATACACATAGTATGACTGAGATTAATATACTATTAAATGAGCTGATTAAAGTATCTTGGCTGTCTGTTAATCGAGCAGATAATGTCTACAACAGAGAACGAGATGTTGAGAAAAGAATTTCTTCTGCAATTGATCATAAAATAGTCGATCTGAATAATGAGCTAGTCAGGTATTTTTCACTACTATCTCAACAGTTTTCTGATCATACAATCGAGTTTCAGAAGAAAAGCTTCCTTGCCCTTATTAACAATGAGGGGGCAAATGCCATTTTTCAATTCTCAGCATCTATAGATATTGATAAAGAACGGAAAACCTTAATTGAGGTATTCGATGTATTAGGTGTTGAAAATAGATTCTACGTGAAAAAATTAAATGAGCATTTCCAACGATTGGATAAGGTTAGGCAAAAGGATAACCTAAAAGGAATTGTTGTAGATGATTTTGCAGTAATTTATAACTCTTGGCGAGTGCATACTCTAGTTGCAGACTATGAAATATTACAAGCCAAAAAGGCAAGTATTTTTAAACAAAGAGATAATTTCATTAGCTTACTGAACTCTATGTTTGGTGGAAGAAAAAAGTTCTCAGTATCTGATAAGAATGAATTAATAGTACATACAAAAGACAACAGAGGAATTGGCCTTGATGAATTGTCATCCGGCGAAAAACAATTGTTGATTATTCTTGGTGAAGCATTGTTGCAACATTCAAAATCCGTCATATATATAGCAGATGAACCTGAATTATCATTACATGTTATATGGCAAGAACAGTTAACAGGAGCAATTACAAAATTAAACCCTAATGCTCAGATTATTTTTGCGACCCATTCTCCTGATATCGTAGGTGTTAATCAAGATGCTATAATTGATATGGAGAAGATTGTTTTATGACATTTTCTCGGACAGCTAGCGGATTAAAAAACTATAATAAGTTTTATGATTCAGAAATTATAGTATATATAGAAGGTCGGTTGTTGCCACAAGACAACTCGCAAGTTGAAGTTGAAGACAAGGATATAGATAAAGTATTTGATGTCATTTTTTATACTGCATTGTTTAAAGTTTTTTCGCCGTTTAATAAAATTAAAATAAAGATTGTTGGTTGTAAGAAAAATGTTCTTGATTACCACGATTTAATATTAAGGAAAAGCATAGATAAATCTTATGCTGTTATCGATCGTGATTATGATGGGGTGTTGTTCTCACGTATTGTGACGAGTAAATTAATTGTTACTCATGGCTATAGTTGGGAAAATGATTTCTGGTCTCCTAAACTATGCGATGAAATAATAGAAGCTATTAGTTTGGATTATCAACAGGCCAGTGAGATTGTCAAGGAAAAATGTAGTCGCTCATTGGGTAGGCTATGCATAATTAATCGGGCTAATATTATTGCCCAGTATTTTGGTAATGGTTTGTTCCCTATTAGTAAAAAAGGGGGTGTAAATGGATTTAATTATGATGTAACTTCAAAATTCCCCATATCATTTAAAGAGGTTAAACGAATATTAGGGAAGGTGCGAATAAGCGGGGAAATTCTTCTCGGCTGACTCAGTCATTTCATTTCTTCATGTTTGAGCCGATTTTTTTCTCCCGTAAATGCCTTGAATCAGCCTATTTAGACCGTTTCTTCGCCATTTAAGGCGTTATCCCCAGTTTTTAGTGAGATCTCTCCCACTGACGTATCATTTGGTCCGCCCGAAACAGGTTGGCCAGCGTGAATAACAT
>NZ_JAPCIQ010000096.1:0-13156 GCF_027707405.1 Aeromonas sp. QDB68
GGAGGTCACATGGAAGATCAGATCCTGGAAAACGGGAATGGTTCCGTTCAGGGCGCTACTTGTGTATAAGAGTCAGCTCTATCTTTACCCGAGTCAATCGCCACTTCTAGAAGAAACCATATATGACGCATCAACTCAAACAAGTGACACAAAAAAGTCATACGAAATAATAAAAATATTTTTCAACTGCTCCCAAGGATCTAGGGAAAGCAAAATAGCCATTATTAATCTAATGAAAGAACTGTGGATTAGAACTGAAAAAATAAATAAATACCAACAATGGAAATCAAAAAACAAGTCAGGCGACCTAAATGCTTGGCTGATAGAGCAAGACATATTTGGAATAGCACCTCAAGTTCAATATTTAGTTGAAAGACACAACTCTTCAAAGCTCGATAAGATTGAATTGTTTTTTGATGTTTTATATTTTTTATTTCCAGACACAGCTGAGCTTAAAATTCAGAAACTGAAAAAATCATGGAGCCAAAACAAAACCAGGGGTAAGGACAGCAATAAAAAACAATCGAACTTTATATTATCCACAAGTACAAAAAAACTCTTAGAAGAAACCTGCAATACTGAAGGCTGTTCAATGAGCGACCTTGTGAATGCCGCAATACAAAAGGAGTGCGAGCGCATTAATGAGAGAAATAAAACTAACAACAATTAGCTGTTGTAACTAGTTAATCTGGGCAGTAAAACCTGCCCGTTTACCAAAAATTACGCCATCAATCCATCTAAATGATCGGCCCATTTTTGCAGCCATACTTTGCATTCGTCATTGTAGCGATGCAGGTTATATGTTCCCTGTATCCCTTTTTGACTATGGCCCAATATCGCCTCCGCTATATCGGTAGGGCAACTCAGACGGGCCAAGCCGGTTCTTACGGTACGACGCAGATCGTGTGGTGTCCAAGTTGGCAGATCTATCATCTGTCCACTTTGTCTTAGGATCCATCCGCTGGTCGTTAATGCTTTTTGTTGAATTGGTTCGTTCGTGGTTCTAGATGGAAATAAACAATCATCTGTTTCCAACCTCAATGATTTTAAAAATGAAATTGCTTGACTAGACAGTTGGACATATCGATCGACATCGGTCTTTGTTTCTTTTAAATGAATAGTCCCTTTATCCAGATCAACTTGATTCCAATATAAACCACAAATTTCTCCGGTACGGCAACCGGTCCAAAGCGTCAGTCTGAGGACATGCTGTTGGCCTAATGGATATGCTGAGTCGGGTAGCCACTGCAAAAATCGTCGTAACTCTTCATCATCGAAAACTCGGGTTGCCTTCTGGCTGGTCAGGCGAAGCCTCGTCATTTTGAGCTTCTTCTTGGCATTGATCGTTGGGTTGACGAAATCATCTGGCAACCGACCCGAGCCAATCGCGTAGTCATAAGCAGAACCCAGCTCACGTAGTACGTTTCCCGCCTGAACATTGGCCCCACGTCCAACGATTTTCAACACCAGATTGCTGACATCTTGGGCCGAAATCTGAATCGCCTCTATATCCCCCAAATCTCGATATACATCGGTGCAAAGAGTACGTCGAGCTTCAGCCTGTCCTTTCGGTTTCCTCGCCCCAGGGATTAACTCACCAGTCGAGGACCAGTGATCCTCTATGTACTCACCAAGATACAGCTCTATGACATCTCGTACTGTAAATGGCTTGGTGTCGATGGCCTCAACCGCCTGAGCCTTCTGGATCTGTTGCTCGGTTGCCAACTCCGTTGCAGGACACAGACCTTGGTGGCGCATCAGCTTGAGCTCTTTGAGCCGGATCCGAGCCTGTTCAAGCGTAAGGATGGGGAAAACACCCAGCGTTATCTGCTTTTGCTTGCGAGGATTTGCTGGATCGTTATAGCGATAGTAGAAGCTTTTTTTGCCGGTTCGACCACAGCTGACACGCAAGCCTCGATACTCACCGATATCAGCTTTATCCTTGTCTCCCGGCTTCATGGCTTCAATTGCTTTGTAAGAAAGCGGTTTGCTATTCTGACGCCCCGACATGCCGTACTCCTCAGTAAACTGAATCACTCTTACATGAAGCGTAGGTTATCGTGTTTACGCACCAGAAACCATCCACAACCTACGTTTTGATCTACGCTTATTGTTAGGATGCAGCGAGATAGCTTGAGACAATCAGATACATAGCGAGCCGTCATCAAGAATGCAATCAATTGATTTATAAAACATTTAAAAGGTTAAAGGCTTGATGAACAACAAAAATATCGAGCAGCACACACCAATGATGCAGCAGTATCTGACTCTCAAGGCCGAAAACCCGGAGATCCTGCTGTTCTATCGCATGGGTGACTTCTACGAGCTCTTCTACGACGACGCCCGCAAGGCCTCCCAGCTGCTCGACATCTCCCTGACCAAGCGCGGCCAGTCGGCCGGCAGCCCCATCCCGATGGCCGGGGTGCCCTATCACGCCATCGAGGGGTATCTCGCCAAGCTGGTACAGCTCGGCGAATCGGCCGCCATCTGCGAGCAGGTGGGGGATCCCGCCACCAGCAAGGGGCCGGTGGAGCGCAAGGTCATTCGCATCATCACCCCGGGTACCGTCTCCGACGAGGCGCTGCTCAGCGAGCGGCAGGACAACCTGATCGCCGCCGTCTACCACGATGGCCGCCGCTTCGGTTACGGCACCATGGACATCGGCTCCGGTCGCTTCTTCATCAACCAGTTCGAGAAAGAGGAGACCCTGCTGGCGGAGCTGCAACGCACCAATCCGGCGGAGCTGCTCTACCCCGAATCGTTCGCCTTCCTGCACCATGTCGAGGGTCGCCGCGGTCTGCGCCGCCGCCCGGAGTGGGAGTTCGAGCTCGGCACCGCCCGCAAGCTCTTGTGCCAGCAGTTCGGCACCCAGGATCTGGTGGGCTTTGGGGTCGAACAGAGCGAGACCGCCCTGTGCGCCGCCGGCTGCCTGATGCAGTACGTGAAAGACACCCAGCGCACCGCCCTGCCCCACATTCGCAGCGTGCGCCTGGAGCAGCCCGATCATGCGGTCATCATGGATGCCGCCACCCGCCGCAATCTGGAGCTGACCCAGAATCTGGCCGGCGGTCACGACAATACCCTCTCCGCCGTGCTCGATTGCACCGCCACGCCGATGGGCAGCCGCCTGCTCAAGCGCTGGATCCACCAGCCGATCCGCGACCGGGTGATCCTCAAAGGTCGCCAGAGCACCATCAAGGAGCTCATCGAGCAGAACCTCTATGATGAGCTGGGGAGCCTGCTGCGCCAGGTCGGCGATGTGGAGCGGGTGCTGGCGCGCCTCGCCCTGCGCAGTGCCCGCCCGCGCGATCTGACCCGGCTGCGGCAGGCTTTTGCTCAGCTGCCCGAGTTGCAGCGTCTGCTGGCGGAGAGCGAGCACGAGGCGGTGCAGCAGCTGCGCGAGCGGGCAAGTACCTTCCCCGAGCTGTTCGACCTGCTGGAGCGTGCCGTGATGGAGGTGCCGCCGGTGCTCATCCGCGATGGCGGCGTCATCCGTGAAGGGTTCAATCAGGAGCTGGACGAGCTGCGGGATCTGGCCAATGGCGCCACCGCCAGCCTAGCCCGCATCGAGGAGCGGGAGAAGGCGCTCACCGGCATCAACACCCTCAAGGTGGGCTACAACAAGGTGCACGGCTTCTACATCGAGGTGAGCCGCGCCAACAGCCACCTGGTGCCGGCCCACTACATCCGCCGCCAGACGCTGAAAAACAACGAGCGCTACATCATCGATGAGCTGAAGAAGTACGAGGACAAGGTGCTCACCGCCCAGGCCCAGGCGCTGGCGCTGGAAAAACGTCTCTACGAAGAGCTGCTCGACGCCCTGCTGCCGCACCTCGGCGATCTGCAGGAGTCTGCTGCCGCACTGGCGGAGCTGGACGTGCTGGCCAACCTGGCCGAGCGGGCAGAGACCCTCGACTATCGCTGCCCCACACTCATCGACGAGGATCAGATCCTCATCGAGGCGGGCCGCCATCCGGTGGTGGAGCAGGTGATGACCGACCCCTTTATCGCCAACCCGATACGGCTGGAGCGGGAGCGGCGGATGTTGATCATCACCGGCCCCAACATGGGCGGTAAATCGACCTACATGCGCCAGACCGCGCTCATCGTGCTGCTGGCCCATATCGGCGCATTAGTGCCCGCCGACAGCGCCCGCATCGGCCCCATCGACCGCATCTTCACCCGCATCGGGGCGTCGGATGATCTCGCCTCCGGCCGCTCCACCTTTATGGTGGAGATGACCGAAACCGCCAATATCCTCAACAACGCCACCGCCCGCAGTCTGGTGCTGATGGACGAGATTGGCCGCGGCACCAGCACCTACGACGGCCTCTCGCTGGCCTGGGCCTGCGCCGAGCAGCTGGCAAGCAAGATTGGCGCCTACACCCTGTTCGCCACTCACTACTTCGAGCTGACCCGCCTGCCCGAGCTGATGAGTGGGCTGGCCAACGTCCACCTGGATGCGGTGGAGCACGGCGACACCATCGCCTTCATGCACGCGGTGCAGGAAGGTGCGGCCAGCCGATCCTACGGCCTGCAGGTAGCGGCGCTGGCCGGGGTGCCGAAATCGGTGATCCACCAGGCCCGCCACAAACTGCACGAGCTGGAGAGTGCCACTCCGGTGGCCGCCGGCGAAAGCCGTCCGGCTCCGGTAACTCTCGCCCCGCAACCCCATCCTGTGGTGGAGGAGCTGGCAGCAGTTCGCCCGGACGAGCTGACCCCGCGCCAGGCCCTTGACCTGCTCTATCGACTCAAGCAGATGCTGTAGCTACCGACCGCCGAACAGGCATGAAAAAGGGGAACCGCGAGGTTCCCCTTTCGTTTGACCGAACCTGTCATCAGCCCGGACCGATGCGATCCATCAGGCTCAGATTGACCGACCCCGGATGGCGCTTGAGCTTCTGCCTGTATTCGAACTGGTGCTGGCTCTCCTGTTTGAGCCCCTGCATCAGGGAGTAGCACATGGCCAGCATGATGACCGAGAAGGGCAGCGCGGCGATGATGCTGGCGGCCTGCAGGGCGGCAAGCCCGCCGGAGACCAGCAGAATGGCCGCGACCAGCCCCTGCCCCAGTCCCCAGATGGCACGGTGCAGCACGGGGGGATCCTGGTCGCCGATGGAGAGCAGCGTCGTAATCACGAGCGTGCCCGAGTCGCTGGAGGTGATGAAGTAGGTGCAGATAAGCAGGGTCAGCACCCCCTTGGCAATCCAGCCGAAGGTCTCCCAGTGCAGCAGTTCCACCGTCTTGTAGAGCGCCATGGTGACATCCTGATTGACCGCTTCCACCACGCCGCCGCCACCGAACAGCTCCAGGTTCATGGCAGTCCCGCCGAACACGGTGAGCCAGAACATGCCGAGCAGGGAGGGCACCAGCAGAACACCGAGCACGAATTCACGAATCGTGCGGCCCTTGGAGATGCGGGCGATGAACATGCCGACAAAGGGTGCCCACGCGATCCACCAGCCCCAGTAAAATGCGGTCCAGCTAGACTGCCAGGCCGAGGTACCGTTGGCTTCGGTATTGGTCCAGAAGCTCAGCTTGACGATGTTCTGCAGGTAATCACCGATGTTCTGCACATAGGCGTTGAGTATGTAGGTGGTCGGCCCCAGCACCAGGAAGAGGCCCAGCACGAACACGCTCAACCAGATATTGAGTTCGGAGAGGATCTTCACCCCGCGCCCGACGCCGGAGATGGCCGACAGGGTGGCAATCAGGCTGATGCCACCGATGAGCCAGAGCTGGTTCGCTTGTGACACGCCCATGCCGAACATCTGATTGAGGCCGGTGTTCATCTGGGAAACTCCCAGCCCAAGGGAGGTCGCCACCCCGAACACGGTACCGAACACCGCCAGCACGTCGGCGGCATGGCCCCAGAAGCCGTAGATGCGATCGCCAAGAATGGGGTAGAGCACGGAGCGGATGGCCAGCGGCAACTTGCGCCGGTAGCTGAAGAAGGCCAGCGACAGGCCGACGATCACATAGATGGCCCAGGGGTGCAGACCCCAGTGGAAGAAGGTGAGGCGCATGGCGATCTGGGCCGCTTCCGGCGTCATACCTTCGGTGATGAAGGGGTTGCCCTGCAGGTGATACATGGGCTCGGCGATACTCCAGAACACCAGGCCTATGCCCATGCCTGCGCTGAACAGCATGGAAAACCAGGCAAAGTAGCCAAACTCCGGTACCTGGTCGTCGTCGCCCAGCCGGATGCTGCCAAAGCGGCTGAACATCAGGTAGACGGCGAAGAACAGGAACAGGGCGACCACCAGGATGTAATACCACTTGAAGCCAGCAATGATGGTGTCCTTGGCCCCGGTAAACCAGGTGCCTGCGGTATCCGGATCAAAGACGCCGAACAGCAGGAAGAGGGTCACGACGGTCAGGGCCGTCATGGCCATGGTGGGATTGAGGCCTTTCAAAAGCCCTTTGGTTGCTCGCATCGGGCCTCCTTAGTCGTTGTTGAAAAAGTCTTCACCCACGTGATCGCCGGCACCGCCGATGGCGCGATAGGCCAGACGACCTGCCACCTGCTCACGGTGATCCACCAGGGTCACCGACGGCTGGCCGTTCACTGCGTGGCGTTTGCCGAGGAAGATAGCCATGGGCACCCCCAGATTGGAGACACCGCTGGTGATCCAGAGGCGGTTGAAGTCATAGGAGCCACCGATGAACTCCAGCTGTGCCAGCCCATTGTCCAGACCCGCCAGATAAAAGTTCATGGCACTCTCGTCGGGGAAGAGGTGAACCAGCACATAGGCATAGCGCAGCTCATTGACCAACTCCTTTAGACTGAAAGAACCTGTGTTGCTGCAAGAGAGCGGCAGCTCACCATCGTAGTGGTGTACCTTGAGGTTGTTGGGGTCCTCGTCATAGGCAGGTTGATAACGCACAAATGCTGCGGTGTCCGGCAGTTCATAGCGAACTCTGACCACACGCAGGTCGGCAACCAGGGACTTGATATCCAGGTCGTCATGCATGATTTCACTCCTCAAATATCGGGTTGGAATGGGGCAATTGTCCGATAACCTAACACAATATTCATTAGAGCTAAAACCATTACATCAAAAACCATATTGACCTTGTTATGGATTAGGCGGAGAATTTCGCGCCTCTCCACAGCCCTGCGATGACCCAGACCCCATGGAAAAACATGATGAAGTGCTGATCGCCCTGCGCCAGATCATCCGTGCCATCGACATGCACTCCAAGCGCTTGATCAAGGAGGCCGGCCTGACCTCGCCTCAACTCCTGCTGCTCAAGGGCATCGACGAGCTTGGCCAGATCTCCATGCGCCAGTTGGCGGATCACACCAACATGAGCCAGGCCACCGCCACCACCATCATGGACCGGCTGGAGAGCCGCCAGCTGGTACAGCGCATTCGCAGCGAAACCGACAAACGCAAGGTGCATGCAACGCTCACTGACGCGGGACGCGCCCTGCTTGCCCAGGCTCCGACCCCCTTGCAGGAGAGTTTCATTCAACGTTTTCAGGCGCTGGAGAACTGGGAGCAAGGGTTGTTGCTCTCATCCCTGCAACGCATCTCCGCCATGATGAATGCCGACGGCATCGATGCCGCCCCCGTGCTGAGTGTCAGCCCCCTGACCGAAGAGCGGGCCTGAAATCCTGAAGTCCGTTTACATGTTTTCAGTTAACTTCTGGCACTCAGAACCCGATGTACCGCATCGGGGATTCTGCATTGCGAGGCCTAATGCGATCATTCTAGGTTATAACTACCCACCACCTTATGCACCATCTTCCTCGTCTACACCAGGTCCTACGGGCTTTGCTACAGCAACTCTCCTTTCAGTATCCCGTTCACCCGCTCTGCCAGCGCATTCTGATAACAGTCATACCCATCAGTCATCGAGTACTGTACTCCGTACCGTTCATACAGCGTCTGATTCAAGCCTGAGCAATACTGCACCCTGCCGTCCGAGTGATGGATAAACTCCCCGCTGCCACGCCGTTGCTTCAGTGCTCTGCGCCATCACAACCAACTCAGCATGCATCCCTTCGTGCACGTGATGCCCCGCTATCTTACGCGAGCAGGCATCCGTCACCAGGCTCAGGTAGAGTGGCCCGCTCTTTGCCGGCAGGTAAGTGATGTCGGCAACCAAGACCTGCCCTGGCGCCACCGCAGTGATTTTCACCGGGCCGGGTTTGAGCAAGTTGGGATGGCGATAGAAACGCTGAAAACTGTGGAGCGTCTTGTGATAGGCCCGTTTGGGCTGCACCAACAGACGGTGCTCGGCCAATATCCTAAACAGTCTGTCCCACCAGACCGTCAGCCCAGCATCGTCTTGGCCCTGCAGCAGATAATGCTACTTGTGGATGCCCACCCGTAGTGAACTTTGCGCACAAAGCTCACTACCTGCTGCCCTTGTGCATGACGCAGGTCGGCGACCCGATTGCGATTGTAGTCAGCCTAACGGTTTATTCCGAGGAACCAGCAAGCACTGAAGATGGTCAGCTTTTCGACATACCGCTGCGAGAGAGCTTACCAGGTCGTTTTTTACGATTGAGGCGCCTTCAAAGAACTGAGCCTCCAGGCTCATCTGCGCCAGCTACTCGAGCTCCTTGATACGCTGTTCAGACATTTGGTTGCCGGGATCAGGCATGATGTGATCCTGCCAGCTCTAATCGATGCTCCCTGGCTCCAACCCTGCAGACCATGCTTATGCAACCATACCAGAATGGTCGAATTGCCCTGAATGCCATATTGGAATTGTGTCTACTGGTAGGTGAGTTCACCTTTTTCAATCTGCTCGACCAGGGACAATTTAAACCTCAGTGAGTAATCGCGCTGTGTGCGTTTCACACCTTGTCCCATCGAGATCTCCATCTATTCGGGGAAGAAGGTATAAGCCATATTCAGGACGGGGACAATGGGAAAAGAAAAAGCCCAGCATTGCTGCTGGGCTTTTTATTTGGCTCCTCCTGCTGGGCTCGAACCAGCGACCTGCGGATTAACAGTCCGTCGCTCTACCGACTGAGCTAAGGAGGAATTATTCGTGGTGCCCAGAGACGGAATCGAACCGCCGACACGGGGATTTTCAATCCCCTGCTCTACCGACTGAGCTATCTGGGCAAATGGTGCCGGCTACCGGAATCGAACTGGTGACCTACTGATTACAAGTCAGTTGCTCTACCTACTGAGCTAAGCCGGCACACTTCAAACCATTGTGCATGAACACGTTTTTATTTCATGGCACCAAAATATGGTGCCCAGAGACGGAATCGAACCGCCGACACGGGGATTTTCAATCCCCTGCTCTACCGACTGAGCTATCTGGGCGTGGGCGCTATTAAACGGATTTTAGGGCAGGTGGTCAACGGGAAATTTCACTTTTCGTCTCGTTCGTCTCTTTTTTGCGCAGCATCATCCATTTTCATCACTTCTGCTGGCGGGACCGCTCCCCGGCGCCCCCAGAGGCGGGACTCCTCCCCCTTGAGCAGGCGGGTAATGTTCTCGTGATGACGGATCAGGATGAGACAGGAGAGCAGGGAGACCGGCAACGTGTATTCCGGTTTGAGCAGATAGGTAAAGAGCGGAGTCAGCAACACGGTCACGATGGACGCCAGTGACGAATAGCCGCTCACCAGCAGCACCAGCAGCCAGGTGGTGATGACGGCGCCCCCCATGGCAAAGCCGATGGGCAGCATGGTACCGAGGGCGGTGGCGACGCCCTTGCCGCCACGGAAGTGGAAGAAGAGGGGGTACATGTGGCCCAGACAGGCGGCCACCCCGATAAAGCCGAGGTAGACGGGCTTGATCTGCAGATACCAGGCGAGGTAGACGGGGGTCATCCCCTTGAGGACGTCGAGAAGCAGTACGATCAGCGCCGCCATCCGGCCGCCGAGGCGCAACACATTGGTCGCCCCCGGGTTGTGGGAACCATGGTCACGGGGATCCGGCAGACCCGTGATGCGGGAAACCAGCACGGCACTGGACAGCGAACCGCCCAGATAGGCCAGAATAATCATCAAAATCGTCAGGGCCGTCATCTTGGTCGTTTTTACCACGATATGAATGGGGTATGATGCGGGCCACATTCCCAGGCCCGGGCTTGCCCGAAAGCGTGTCGCCCAAACCGGCCGCCAGCGGCAATCTGCTTGCCGGGCCTGCATCCCTGCGCTGTTTTCACAGCCCATCAAGAGTAAAGAAGAAGTACTGTCATGGACAAGGTGTTTATTCGCGGACTCGAGGTTTTGACCACCATAGGGGTATATGAGTGGGAGAAGGGCATTCGCCAGAAGCTCTGTTTCGACCTCGAGATGGGGTTTGACAATCGCCCAGCCGCCGCAACCGACGATATCAATCTGGCGCTGGATTACGCCACCCTCTCTCGCAAGATCTGTGATCACGCCCAGGGCAAGATAGTGGAGCTGGTCGAGACCATGGCCGAGCAGGTCGCCGCCCTGGTGCTGGAAGACGAGCGGGTACAGTGGGTCAAGGTGACCCTGACCAAACCGGGTGCCGTGCCCAATGCGGCAGGCGTCGGGGTCGAGATCTTGCGCCATCGCACGCCGGCTGCGAGCGCCAACTGATGACCCGCATCTATATCAGTCTGGGATCCAACATCGAACGGGAACGCCATATCCGCGCCGGCCTCGATGCCCTGCACGCCGAATTCGGCGAGTTGCAGGTCTCCCGGGTATTCGAGAGCGAGGCAGTGGGCTTCAACGGCCGCCCCTTCTACAACCTGGTGGTGGGTGCCGATACCGAGCTGCCCCTGGCGACCCTGTGCCAGCGGCTGCGCGCCATGGAGTTCGCTCACGGCCGCGAACCGGATGCCAAGAAGTTCGCCCCGCGCACCCTGGATCTCGATCTGCTGCTCTACGGCGAGCTGGTCTGCGAGACACCGCTGGTGCTGCCGCGCGGCGAGATCCTCACCAACGCCTTCGTGCTCTGGCCGCTGGCGGAGCTGGCTCCCACATTCCGCCATCCCATCGATGGTCGCACCATCGGTGAGCTGTGGGCAGGTTACGACAAAGCCTCCCAGCGCCTTGACCCCATTCCCTTCCACTGGAAAGCGGGCGAATTGCAGCATCACTGAACGACAAGGGCACCCTCGGGTGCCCTTGTTGATGACTCCGCTGATGACGGATAAGAAACGGTGATTGGGCCTGCGCCGGTGCAAGTGGCAGGATGACCGCCATCACAGGAGAACCCCATGCCACTCGATGCCATTCACGACTTCAACCGTCAGTTGCTCACCGACCTGCCCCACCAGCGCTTCGAGCACGAACCCATCCTCGATTACGCCACCGACGAGCGGGTCAAGGCTCGCCTCGGCTGGCAGGCCGAGTTCAGCAAGACCCTTTTCCTCAAATTCAAGGATGGTCGCTTCGCCCTGCTGCTGACCCACAGGGACGGCCGGCTCGACAGCAAGGCGGTCAAGGCGGCGCTCGGTGCCAAACCCTCCATCTGCACCGCTGACGAGATGCAGACCGAGATTGGCTGCCTGCCGGGAGCCGTCTGCCCCTTCCTGCCACGCGCC
This sequence comes from Aeromonas sp. QDB68, assembly GCF_027707405.1. Lineage (NCBI taxonomy): Bacteria > Pseudomonadati > Pseudomonadota > Gammaproteobacteria > Aeromonadales > Aeromonadaceae > Aeromonas > Aeromonas sp. QDB68. The sequence continues at coordinate 11,500 of NZ_JAPCIQ010000096.1, forward strand.
GACATCCCCCTGCTGGTGGATCCCGTGCTCATGAATCACCATGCCTTTACCTGGACGCCGGGCCACCCCGAGCAGACTTTCCTGCTGGAGACCACCCACCTGGCCGGACTGCTGGCCCGATTACCCTGCGACGTGAGCTACCTGCCCGCCCCCTGAGCCTGGGACTCAGCGCTTTTCCCGCGCCAGCTGGGCGAAGATCAGCGCCGCCAGCATGGACATCAGGCCGATGCACAGATAGGTGAGGTGGAACCCCTCCAGCCAGCGGCCACTCTCCTCGGGCTGGCCGATGGAGAAGAGTCCCAGCAGGCTGGCGGCGATGGCCACCCCCAGGCTCATGGAGAGCTGCATCACCACCGACAGCAGACCGTTGCCGCTGCTGGCGTGCTCGCTGCTGAGATCCTGCAGGGTCAGGGTGTTCATGGCGGAAAATTGCAGGGAGTTGATGGCGCCAAAGACCGCCAGCCACACCAGCAGTACGCCGTGGGGCACCTGGTTGTCGATGAAATAGAAGCTCGCGATCATGGCCCCGAGCGCCAGGGTGTTGCCGATCAGGATGCGGCGATAACCGATGCGCGGAATGAGCTTGTTCACCAGCGTCTTGGTCAGCATGGCGCCGATCACCGTGGGGATCATGGTCATCCCCGCCTTGCTCGGGGAGAAGCCGAGCCCCAGTTGCAGGAAGAGCGGGGTGAGAAACGGCATGGCGCCGCTGCCGAGGCGGGCAAACAGATTGCCCCAGATACCGATGGCGAAGGTGGACGTCTTGAACAGCGCCAGACTGAACAGGGGCTGCTCCGCCGTGGCGGCATAGAGCCAGTAGCTCGCCATGGCGGCCAGACCGAACAATACCGCAAACAGGGCCCAGCCGGTTGAGATGCTGTGCTCCCCCAGGCCTTGCAGACCGACGGATACCAGCACCATGCCGACACTGAACAGCACAAACCCCTGCCAGTCAAACCTGGCGGTGTGCTGGCGAAGGTCGGGCATGAAGTGCCAGCTCGCCACGAAGCCGAGCAGGCCCACCGGCAGGTTGATGAGGAAGACCCAGTGCCAGCTCGCCACCTCCACCAGCCAGCCCCCCAGGGCCGGGCCGATGAGGGGGCCGAGCAGACCGGGGATGGTGACGAACGACATCACCCTCAGCAGCTCATGCTTGCTGTAGACCCGCAGCACCGCCAGACGCCCGATGGGCATCAGCAAGGCCCCCCCGACCCCTTGCAACACCCGGGCGATCACCAGCATGGGCAGGGTGTTGGCGATGGCACAGGCCAGGGAACCCAGGGTAAACAGCAGGATGGCAACCAGATAGACCCGGCGGGTGCCGAATCTGTCCGCCAGCCAGCCGGAGGCGGGAATGAGCAGGGCCACCGTCAGCATGTAGGCGATGATGACGGACTGCATCTGCAGCGGACTCTCGCCCAGGGCCTCGGCCATGCTGGGCAGGGCGGTGTTGAGGATGGTGCCATCCAGGGTCTGCATGAAAAAACCGACCGCCGTCAGCCAGGGCAGCCATTTGCGTTGGGCGGGCGTCACCATCGGGGAGCTGTCAGGCATGGTTCTGTCTCTCCTCATCACATAAGAAATCTATGGTCACCCCCTTTTTTGCAACCTTGATTTCGGGTGTTGTGGTTGGCTTGCTTAAATCTATCCGGCGTCT
>NZ_JAPCIQ010000097.1:0-12757 GCF_027707405.1 Aeromonas sp. QDB68
TGCAAAGTAAACTGGATGGCTTTCTTGCCGCCAAGGATCTGATGGCGCAGGGGATCAAGATCTGATCAAGAGACAGGTCATGGGCTCTGGGTCTGGATACCAACTGGGTCAAGCAGCGTGATTGGAACAACACCCTGAAGATGGCTGATTACGACGTTGCTACGGGTCACTTGACTGGCTATTGGCAGTTGCCTTTCATGGACAATGTCACTGCCAAGGTAGCTGTCGGGCGTTATCTGGCTGGTGACCTGGGGGCCACGTTTGATTTTTCCAAGCGCTTTGACTCCGGGATTGTGATGGGAGCATACGCGACCTTGACGGATGTGTCGGCCGAAGAGTACGGGGAAGGCAGTTTTACCAAGGGCATCTATATTACAGTTCCCTTCGACTTGATGTTGATTCGTCCCACAACATCCAAGGGAACAATTGGATGGGTTCCTCTGACAAGAGATGGGGGGCAGATGCTCAGCCGAAGCCATACCTTGTATGACATGACTGAACGTTTGCCGTTGTAAGGCTCTTCTCGGTATTGATTCGTTAGTCTAATGAGCCGTGATAGTGTTTTTACTGTCACGGCTTTTTTTATGCATGATGAGGCATAAATGGGAAGAGAGTGCAGTTTGGTTCATAAGGTTTTTTGGGGAACATCAGTCTTGTACTGGTTGCTTGGCATGCATTTTTTCATGCACAACCCGGGCGGGGCAGGGCTCTATCTGCCGTTCAATGCCTGGGGCTGGATCTTCGCCAGCCTGGTGATGGCGCTGGGGCTGTGGCATGTGACCCTCAGCCAGCGACTGGTGGTCTCGCCGCTGCTGACGGCCCAGTGGCTGGGGGGGATCTTGTTGTTGCTGCCGATGGCCTATCCGGGATTCGAGCTCAAGGACTATGCCATTCCCCGGCTGCTGGGGCTGTTTGCCGGCCTGCTGTTTCTGGCAAGCCTCTATCAGTGGCGATTCGACCGCGAGGCGCGAGACAGGCTGCTCTATCTGCTGCTGGGGGCCGTTGCCATCGAGGCGCTGCTCGGCCTGGTGCAGTATTACCTGCTGGTGCCGGGCAACTGGATTGGGTATGACACCCAGGCCAACCGCCCCTATGGCATCTTCCAGCAACCCAACGTGATGGCGAGCTTCATGGCGACCGGCCTGTCACTGGCCATCTGGCTGGAGCTGCGCGGTGATGCCAACCCCTGGCTCAAGGGGCTGCGCTATGGGGTGATCCTGATCACTTCCCTGCTGCTGGTCATCTTGCAATCGCGGGTCGGGCAACTGGGCGGCATGATGGCTCTCTTATTGCTGTCTGCCCAGTTGGGTCGTGAGCGGCTGCTGGGCAGGATGCTCACGCTGGTAGCGCTGGGCATCTTGATCGGGCTGGCTTCGCAATACCTGATGGCTGGAGCAAGACGAGGGCTCGAGATCTACCAATCAGGCGGCATGCGCTCCATCTACTGGCCCTATGCCGCCAAGCTGATTGCTCAGATGCCCTGGACCGGTTGGGGCTATGGCAGCTTCGAGTCGGTGTTTCTCCATCACTACATGGCCGACAAGGCGCTGAATCCGGCCATGGTACAGATCGAGTACAACCTGGATCACCCCCACAACGAGTTTCTCTACTGGGCGGTGGAAGGGGGCCTGGCCCCCATGCTGGGCATGGTGCTGATGGGCGGTGCCCTACTGTGGCGTCTGAGCCGGGCGGGCTGGGTCAAGGGCGCCGCCTTGCTTGCACTGGTGACCCCCATCTTGCTGCACACCCAGACCGAGTACCCCTTCTACCACGCCATCGCCCTGTGGTGGGCGCTGCTGCTGCTCCTGTATGCGATGGATGCGGAGGTGGAGGAGCAAGACTACGGCAACTGGCGCGACCATCTGTGCCGCCCCTGGTTGCTGCTGCGCTTCATGGCCATCGCCATTCCCCTGATCGTCATCCCCTTCATGCTAACCGCCATGCATACCGCCTGGGTGGTGACCAAGTATGAGCGGGGCGGTTACAAGCAGCCTGCGCTCCTGCTCGACATCGTGAACCCCATGGCCTGGCTGACCCGTGTGGAGTTCGACGTGAACGCGGTGCGCCTCATGGTCGGTCTGCAGGCCAACAACAAGGCGGAGCTTGAAGCCTACCTCGACTGGGGGCAGGCCTTTGTGCGCCATACCCCGAGGGCCAACATCTACGCCAACATGGTGATCGCCCTCAATGCCCTGGGGCGCACGGCGGAGGCCGACAACCTGCGGGCAAGCGCCCTGATGCTCTATCCGGGTGAGCCTTTGCTCACCGTGTCGGCCGCAAGAAAGGTGGCCGCGACCCTGGAGCGCAAGCCCTCTTCGTGAGGGCCGTTTCAATCTGTCTACCATCACGGCCGCCTTTGCGGCCGTGATGGTTCTTGTGCCCGCCTCGTTGAAGGGGGAGGGGCTTGTTGCCAAAGAGGTTCCCGGCCATCCGTTCACCTCGCCCGCGCACCGCGACCGTTTTGCTGTACAAGGTTGCAGCAAGGGTTTCATCGGCTCGCAAAAATGGGGTTATCTGCTGGACGGCGCAAGCGCCTTGGTTAAGATAACCGTCTTAACGTCTTGTTTGGCAAGGGAGTATGACATGGAGATAGTACTAGGCCCATTAGAGGCCCGCGTGATCGGCTGCCTGATTGAGAAAGAGATCTGCACGCCGGATCAGTACCCTCTCTCGCTCAATGCACTGGTCAATGCCTGCAACCAGAAGAGCAACCGGGAACCCGTGCTGGAGCTCGCCGAGCTGGATATTCGTGCCGTGATCGACGAGCTGATCCGCCGCCGTCTGGTGGTTAATACCGCCGGTTTCAACGCCCGGGTGCCCCGCTATCAGCATCGTTTCTGCAATACCGAGTTCGGTGAGCTGAAGTTCTCGGCCCAGGAGCTCGGCATTATCTGCGAACTCTTGCTGCGTGGCCCGCAGACCCCGGGTGAGCTGCGTTCGCGCACCAACCGGCTGTGCAGCTTTGACGATGTGACCGAAGTGGATGCCGTGCTGGCCACCCTCATCGAACGGGGGCCCTATGTGGTCAAGCTGCCCCGTGAGCCGGGCAAGCGGGAATCCCGCTACGCGCACCTGTTCAGTGGCGAGGTGGATCTGCAGGCGCTGGCCGACGCGGCGCCCGCTGGCAACCTTGTGTCACCGGCGGCAGACAGACTGGCAGCGCTCGAAGAAGAGGTCGAGCACCTCAAGGGGCAGTTGCAGGGGTTGGAAGCCCGTCTGGCCCGGCTGGAAGGCTGAGCCAACAATCTGGTTCCAGAAGGCGCTGCGGCGCCTTTTTTGATGACCGCGCCCCTCCTGCGGCCCGTTGCCCGGTGGCAGGGGCGAGTGCCCTGTCAGCCCTGTCGCTCGCGTACCCATCAAAGGAGCTAGCTTTTTTGCACTATTTCGCGCTTAAGGGTCGAGCCGCCGCCGCTTTCCCGTTAAAATTCCGCCTTTGCACTTGCCCGTGAGTTCTGATGTCAGCCTTCACCCTCTCTTCAGATTGCCATGCCCTGCTGTGCGAGCTGCAATTGCAGCGTGCCGCCAGCACTCGTTACCTGCAAGACACCCTCTATGCCCCGGGCGCACCCGGGTGTGCGCTGCTCGACACCCTTGATCAGTTGCAGCAGTGGGGGCTTGTCCGTCAACGAACGGAGCAGCAGTGGAGTCTGACGGCAGAGGGAACCCTGACCCTGATCCTGGCGGTGCGTGCGGGGGAGTGCCCCATGCCGCAGTGGTCCCGCATCCCCTCGGTCACGGGCCTGGAGCGGGCACAGGAGGTGGTGCGCGAGCTCTGTCTGGGGGAGGCGGGGCAGATCCCGGCCTATTACCAGAGTGCCGAGCTCCTGAGCCTCCTGGATCTCCCCGATGCTCCCCGCCTGCTGGCAGGCTCCAGCCCCGCCTGGCAGGCCCTGCTGCTCGAGCACTTCGCCCTGCAGGCCCTGCTTGACGCAGAGCCTGACGAGGGCTGGCCGCTGGCAACGCTGGTCGCCTCCTGCTCCCCGGCGCTCTCTGGCCAGATCCAGGCTCGCGCCCAAGAATGGGAGTGGCTCTGCGGCCCCTTTGGCGGCGAGGTAACCACTCACTGGCCTGCACTGCAACAACTGGCGCAGCAGGGGGATGAGCAACCCCTGGCCGAGCGGCTGCTGGGGGCGCTTGGCCAGTGGCAGGGGCAAGAGGCGTCGCCCTGGCCCCGGATGTTCAGCGCCCTGCTCTGGCTCGGCTGGTTGCAACAGGCAGATCCGGTGCAGGGGAGCGAGCAGCGCAAGAAGTGGCAGCGCAGTCTGGGCAATCACTCCCCCCTGCTGGCCGATCTGCTGGGGCAGTGGGCCGGTGATCGCCACGGCCAGGCGGTCGGCCTGTTCGATACCCTGCAACTGCCGCTGGAGGAGCTCCACTGGGGTTACCTCTGGCTCGATCTCTGCGCCCTGGCGCGCCATGGCGAGCAGAGCCCCCAGGTGACCATCTTGCACAAGTGGGACCTCTCTCACGTGCTGGACGCCGAGCCCCGGCATCGCCTGATGGTCTTCTGCCAGGATCTGCTGCGACTCCTGCTTGGCCGGGAGGCCGCCCATTGGCCCCTGCGCGCGTTGCGTCCTGCTCAAGGAGAGGAAGAGGATGCCACCGAGGGGGAAGGCAAGGCCCCCGCCTCGGCAAGCTGGCTCAACTGGCTGCAGGGATTGGGACGCTCGAGTGGGGTGCGCAAGCCTCGGGAGCGGCTGGTCTGGCTGCTCCACGCGGAGGGGCCAGAGCTTGAGTGCAAGATCCAGAAGCAGAGTACCAAGGGGGAGTGGACCGCCGGGCGAAGGGTCGATCCTGCCCTGCTTTCCACCCAGTACGCCAGCCTGCTGGATGAGGCGGACTGGGCACTGGTGCGTACCCTGCCGCGCAACATGGACAAGCTGCCCCGAGATGCCTGGGTGCCCCTGGCAAACCATCCTCGGCTTTTCAATGCCAAGGGGCAGAAGCTGCAACTGGCCATCAGTGCCCCTCTGCTGCAACTGGTACAGAGCGGGAAGGGCATGAGTGCCAGACTAAACCCTGCTCCCGCCGCCCGTGGTGCGCACATCGTCCCTCTTGCTCAGGATTTGTGGCAGCTTATTCTGACACCGCAGGCGCTGCTGGACAGACTACCGGTCCTGGAGGCCATTCCGGCATTGCCGCCGGCCGGGCTCGAGGAGCTGCAACGCACGCTGGATGCGATCCCCGATCTCCCCTGGCACAGCCAGGTGGCGGGCCTCAGGGGCAATGCCGAGCTGGCCCCCTGGCCCGGCGTTCCCTCCGTCCTGCTCGACTGGCAGGAGGGGCAGCTCGTGGTCCAGCTGGTGACCCGGGATGGGGACCTGCCTCCCTTGCCTCTGGGCAAGGGGGAGGCCATTGTGCGCCAGGGTATCCTGGAGTATCACTACTGGCAGCGGGATCTGGCTGCCGAGAAGGACGAGGCCCAGCGCCTTCGCAACCAGTTGCCCATCGGCCTGCCCGGCAACGAGTGGAAGCTGGACGGCGAGCAGGCACTCACCCTGGTCAACGCCCTGCCAGAGCTGGTTGACGCCGGTGTGGTGGTACATTGGCACCAGGACAGCACCCGCCTCAAGAGCCTCGATGAAGAAGCCCTGAGCCTGCGTATCGAGCGGCGTCAGGACTGGTTCCAGGTGGAAGGAGAGCTCTCGCTGGACGAGCATCAGATCCTCGATCTTCGCCTCATCCTGCGACAGCTGACCCCGGGCCAGCGCACGGTGCAGCTCGACGATAAGACCAGCCTGATGCTGAGCGACAAGCTGGTTGAACGTCTCACCGTGCTTGGCGCCATGCTGGACGACGAGCAGCGTATCAACAACAAGCTGGCCTATCCGCTGGCCCGCCTGCTCTCCGTCATCACCACCGAGGGGGATGCCGCCTGGCAGAACCTTCAGCAGGAGTGGCAGCAGGAGGTGAGCTGTCCCCCCGAGCTGCTGACGGCGCTGCGGGACTATCAGAAGGAGGGGGTACGCTGGATGGCTACCCTGGCCCATCACGGCTTTGGCGCCTGTCTGGCCGATGACATGGGCCTTGGCAAGACCTTGCAGGCCCTCATCGTGCTGCGCATGCGCCAGCACCTGGGCCCGGCGTTGGTGGTGGTGCCCAAGTCAGTGGTCACCAACTGGCAGGAGGAGGTGGCCCGCTTTGCCCCCGAGCTCGAGGTGGTGGTGTTCGACCATCCCGCCGAGCGGGAGACCCTGATCCAGGGGGCCAGGGCCGGACAGATCGTCCTGGTCAACTACGGCATGCTCGGCAGTCTCTCCCAGGCGCTCAAGTCCCGCCGCTGGTCGAGCATGGTGCTGGACGAGGCACAGCAGATCAAGAATGCCGGTACCCAGCGCGCCAAGCTGCTGTTCCAGCTCGACGGGGATTTTCGTCTCGCCCTCTCCGGCACCCCCATCGAAAACCATCTGGGGGAGCTGTGGAGCCTGTTCAGCTTCATCAACCCCGGCCTGCTCGGGAGCCTCGGGGAGTTCAAGCGCCGCTTTGGCAAGGCGGTCAAGGATCCACAGCACATGGCGATGCTGCGGGCGGTGATCAGCCCCTTCATCCTGCGCCGCCTCAAGCAGCAGGTGCTGACGGAGCTGCCGGACAAGACCGAGATCATCCATCACATCAGCCTCTCTCCCGAGGAGCGTCAGCTCTACGAGGCGACCCGGCGCGAGGTGGTGCAGCAGGTGCAAAGCGCCGATGGCCGTGCCCTGATGCATGTGCTGAGCGGCCTGACCCGGCTGCGCCGACTCTGCTGCTCCCCCCAGCTGGTGATGCCGGAGTGGTCGCAGACCAGCAGCAAGCTGGACGAGGCGATGGCGCTGTTGGACGAAGCCATCGATGGTGGCCACCGGGTGCTGGTGTTCAGCCAGTTTGTCGATCTGCTGAGCCTGCTGCGCAGCCGTATCGAACAGCGGCAGTGGGACTACTGCTATCTGGATGGGGGCTGCTCGGCCAAGTCCCGTCAGGAGTCCATCCTTCGTTTTCGCCACGAAACGGTGCCACTCTTCCTCATCAGCCTCAAGGCGGGGGGGACGGGCCTCAACCTGACCCAGGCCGACACCGTGCTGCACCTCGATCCCTGGTGGAACCCGGCGGTGGAAGATCAGGCGAGCGATCGGGCGCACCGCATGGGCCAGACCCAGCCGGTGACCGTCTATCGCCTGGTGTGCGAGCAGACGGTGGAGGAGAAGATAGTGGCGCTGCACGACGAGAAGCGGGCACTGGCCGACGGCCTCCTGAGCGGCCAGTCCGAGGTGAAGGGGCTGGATGTGGAGAGCCTGCGGGCACTGCTGATGAGCTGACGGCGGGCTGTCGCTCGATGTGACAAGGGGAGCATCTGTGATGCTCCCCTTGTCGTTTGTGGCGGTGCCGAGCCTGCGCTACCCCTGATAGAGGTAGAGGTGCAGCCGCTCTATGATGGGGTCACCGCCAATCTTGCGATCCCGACGTGCCTGGCGCAGCTTGGGCGGGTAGTGGCCCAGATGGGTGACGGCCGGCTGGGTATCGGAGCAGAGCAGCAGGGGAAGGCTCGCCTTGATCTGCTGCTTGCGGGGCTCCCGGTCCTGCCAGAGCAGGTTGATCATGGGGTGGGTCTTGACCGGCCTGCGGATCCGCAGGGCCGCATCCGCCGGCAGGCGGCGAATGTCGTATACCTCCTGATCCACCATCTTGCTCCACTCTTCGTTGTCAAAGAGCGCCGGTACATACCGGCGGCTTCGCTCCAGCATCTCCAGTACCTGCTCCCGGCTGAGGCGGCTGATGCTCTGCTTGTCGGCCCAGGTGAAGCCCAGCGAATGGAGATCCCCCTGAAGCCAGGTCAGCTTGCGATAGACCTGCAGGGTGATGACACCGGGCAGGGCGCCGTGCACCAGCTCGAACTTCTCGTCCCGCCCGCCCGCCGCCTGCACCATGGCCTTGAAGGCGAGCTTGTGCGCGTTGATCTCCTCGATGACGGGTGCCAACTCCCTGGCGCAGGCGGCAGGAAAGCGCAGCCAGCCGGGCAGACGGTGGGTTGCCTTGGTGGAGCAGCCGGGGCGGGCGCTGTGGTCCTGAAAGGCGGCGAGGGTGGCGGCCAGGGCCGCCTCGCCCGAGAGATAGCCCACCTCGATGGCCTCGATGGGCTCATGCTCTTCCCCCTGGGCCACGGCCGGGAGGGGATAGACATGAGCCTCCAGCAGCTCGAGCTGGCCCAGTTGCCGGGCAAGGCGTGCCAGCGACGCCTCCAGCAGGGCCATCTGTTGACGCAGGGCGGCGGTGGGGGTAAAGGTGTCCATCGGCAGATCCTGTGTGTGTGCCGCTCCCCCTGTTCAGCATGGTATCGGGACAACGTGGGGAGGCAGCATGATAAACCACTGTATAAATAACCATACCAGTATGATGGCAGGGTGCCAAGTGTCCGGTGCCACCCTGACGATGGGGGTGACATGGGGGCATCCGGTTCAGGTTGCCTGTTCGTATCTTTTTGTTAAATAACGATCTTGTTGCGATCTACTTGTTAACAAAATCTGGTGGTCGAGAGTTTGCACCCTGCTGGCTCGTCGTCGTGCCGTGCATAGCTAGCGTGGGAAAGTGCATAGTTAGAAGTGGGTGGCGCAGGAGAAAATGCTGTCAGGCTGCCAGGGGGAAAGTTTCAGCATTATTTCATTTTAAAATCATATGGTTATGGTTATTGCCCTAGCGATATCAACCATTACTTTTACTAATGTCATGTATCAAAATTCGTCAATTGAGGCACCTCCCGGCCCTGACTAAGCTTTGCGCATCAAATCCGAGCCTTGCGCAGAACTAGAGAGAGGAGCCATATCATGGCCAACATGACTTATACCGAAGCCGGTTACCAGCATTCCAGCGAATCGAATCTGGTTGCTCGCGTCAAGATGACCGTCCTGACCTGGCTGGAACGCAGCCGCAGCCGTCGCCAGCTCTCCGAGCTGCCCGCCTACCTGCTCAAGGACATCGGTCTGAACGAAGCCGACCGCTATCAAGAGACCACCAAGCCGTTCTGGCGTGGTTGATCAGCCGGGCATGGATGCCTTGTTTTTCTGCTGATACCAGGGGCATGATGCCCACCAGTCTGCCGAAGGCATGCTGCCTTCACCTGCCGATACCCGTTCACTGATTTCCCTCTCCCGTGTTTCCCCCCGCTTGACCCTGTTGCATGAGTTGTCACTCATTCTCGCCACTTTTGTATCCTTACTGTTTGAATTTGTTTAAAAACTGATTTTAAGCCCGGTTGCCTTGCGTATAATCCGGCCATGGCATTCCAGACTAAAGGGTGAGACGGATGATTCCCCAGCATGACTTTTTGGCCCTGACGCGCCGCCATGAGTGGCAGCTCGAGCCTTTCGCCTTCAATCTGACCGACGGTACCCGGGTGAGCGTGTGGGATACCGGCGTGATCTGCCTGGAACCCGCTTCCGAGGCGGGGCAACCCGGGCACAAGGACATCGTCCTCTCCTGCGGCATCCACGGCAACGAGACCGCCCCTATCGAGATCTGCAACCAGTTGCTGACCCGGTTGCTCGCAGAGGAGCTCAAGGTTCGTCACCGGGTGCTCTTCCTCTTTGGCAACCCCGCCGCCATGAACCAGGGGGTGAGGGAGGTGGAAGAGAACATGAACCGCCTCTTCTCGGGCGCCCACAGCAAGGGGGAGGGGCTGTGCAACCGGGAGCGCATCCGCGCCATGCGTCTGGAGCAGTATGTGAGCCGCTTCTTTGCCGACTCGGGCAGGCCCCGTTACCACTACGATCTGCATACCGCCATTCGCGGCTCGCGCCACGAGAAGTTTGCCGTCTATCCCTTCCCCCACGAACGCCCCCACTGCAAGGAGCAGGTACGTTTCCTCGGTGCCTGCGGCGTGCGCACCATACTGCTCTCGAGCGGCCCGACTACCACCTTCAGCTATTACAGCTCGCACCAGCACGGCGCCCATGCCTTTACGGTGGAGCTGGGCAAGGTGCGGCCTTTCGGTGAAAACGACATGACTCGCTTCATCGAGGTGCGCCAGACATTGCAGGAGCTGGTGACCCGGGATGAGGTGGCCCTCGAGCCATGGCGAGCCGATGACTTCACCCTTTTTGCCATAGATCGGGTGATCAACAAGCAGTCGGAGCAGTTCCGCTTCCTGTTTGCCAGCGATGTGGACAATTTCACCGAATTTCCCCAGGGTTTTGTGCTGGCAGAAGATGGGGATCGGCAATACAGGGTAGAGAAAGCGCGGGAGGCGGTGGTCTTCCCCAACGCCAACGTGGCCATCGGACAGCGCACCATGCTGCTGGTAGTACCCACCCGTTTGTGGGAGTGAATTGACGCCTTTTTCTCATGCTGAACCTGCGCCACGGGCGGTGGCAAGCAGCATGACGGTGATGGGCGTGATCCCGAACTCGATATGACAGGGAGCCTGAACAGGCTCCCTTCTTTGTTTCTGCTCGCCGAAAGTTCCGATTACCTTCGAAAATAAAAGAAGTTTCTACTGGTCTTACCTGGGTGAATCTCGTTGCCCTTTGGTTAACATGTTGTTTACATTTTAAATGTCACCTCATGGTGGTGACGCTGACAACGGCAAGGAGCCAGTTATGACCCATGTCGACATCCCCTTCCTTCGTTACCTCGATGAGGAGGGGCGCCCGGTCGCGACACTGCCGACCTGGCTGGACAAGGCGATGCTGCACACCTTCTACCGCAACATGGTGATGGTGCGCAGTTACGACAAGAAAGCGATAGCACTGCAGCGAACCGGCAAACTCGGCACCTTTCCCTCCCATCTCGGGGCGGAAGCGGTGGGGATCGGTGTCGGGCTCGCCATGCAGCCAGAGGATGTCTATGTGCCCTACTACCGGGACATGCCCACTCTCTACGTGAGGGGCGTGCCCATGGAGCAGAACCTGCAGTATTGGGGCGGGGACGAGCGTGGCAGCGTCTTCTACAAGGCCGATGGCGAGTTGTCGGAAGACTTGCCCATCTGCGTTCCCATCGCCACCCAGATCACCCATGCTGCCGGCATCGCGGCCGCCTTCAAGCTGCGCAACCAGCCCAGGGTCGCCGTGGTGACCATCGGCGATGGCGGCACCTCCAAGGGAGATTTCCTTGAGGGGCTCAACTGTGCCGGTGTCTGGCATCTCCCCATGGTGATGATCATCAACAACAACCAGTGGGCCATCTCGGTACCGCGCAAGTTGCAGTCGAGCGCGCCCACCCTGGCCCAGAAGGGTATCGGGGCCGGGGTGCGCAGCCTCCAGGTGGACGGCAATGACGTGGTGGCGGTCTATGAGGCGACCCGCGCTGCCGTCGAGCGGGCTCGCAGCGGCAAGGGGCCGACGCTCATCGAAGCCGTCAGCTACCGGCTCGGGGATCACACCACCGCCGATGATGCGACTCGCTATCGTGACGGCGCCGAGGTGGAAGCGGCACTGGGCCAGGGAACCGGTCAAGCGGCTGCGCCAGTTCATGTTTGAACGGGACTGGTGGGATGAGCAGCAGGAACAGGCACTGCTGGCAGAGGCGGGCCGGGAAGTGGAACGCGCCGTTGACGCCTACGAGGCCATCACGCCCCAGGCGCCGGAGACCCTGCTCGATTACCAGTTTGCCGAGCTGCCGAAGGCCTATCTTGCCCAGCGCCAACGCATCATCGCCAAGGGCATGCAGCAGAGCGGGGAGGGACTATGAGCGATATCACGCTGCTCGAAGCGATCAATCTGGCGTTGCACCACGAGATGGCACGCGATCCTGATGTGGTGGTATTGGGGGAGGATGTGGGGGTCAACGGCGGTGTGTTTCGCGCCACCGTGGGGCTTCGCGATAAATTCGGGTTCAAGCGGGTCATCGATACGCCGCTGGCCGAAGGGCTCATCGCCGGGGTGGCGGTGGGCATGGCGACCCAGGGGCTCAAACCCGTGGCCGAGTTCCAGTTCCAGGGCTTCATCTTCCCGGGCATGGAGCAGATCATCTGCCAGGCGGCACGGATGCGAAACCGGACCCGTGGCCGTGTCACCTGTCCCATCGTCTACCGCTCCCCCTATGGTGCCGGCATCCATTCGCCCGAGCACCACAGCGAGAGCGTCGAGGCCCTGTTTGCCCATATCCCCGGGCTGCGGGTCGTTATCCCTTCGAGCCCGAAGCGAGCTTACGGCCTGCTGCTGTCGGCTATTCGGGATCCGGATCCCGTGATGTTCTTCGAGCCGGATCGCATCTATCGCTCCATGAAGTCGGATGTGGTGGATGACGGCATCGGCCTGCCGCTGGATGTCTGCTTTACCCTGCGTCCCGGCCGGGACATCACTGTGGTGGCCTGGGGAGCCTGCATCCAGGAAGTCATGCGGGCGGCGAACCTGCTGGCGGAGCAGGACATCCAGTGCGAGGTGCTGGATCTTGCCACCATCAAACCCCTGGACATGGAGAGCATCCTGACCTCGGTACGCAAGACCGGGAGGTTGCTGGTAGTACACGAAGCCTGTGGCAGTTTCGGGGTGGGTGCCGAAATCGTGTCCCAGGTGACCGAAGAGGCGATGACTGCCCTCAAGGCGCCGCCAAGACGCCTCACCGGCGTGGATGCCGCCGTCCCCTACTATCGCAACGAGGAGTATTACCTCATCACCGAGCAGGAGATCGCGCAGGCGGCTCGGCAACTGATGGAGAACCAGTGGCTATGACGCACGACAGGTACGGATGCGCAAGTGCCTGGGCCACAGGGCTCCATCTTAAATGCGAAAGGGGACTCCCTCCGACGTAGGTGGGAGGGGAATTTCGCCGGGGCGTCAGCCCCGCTGGT
>NZ_JAPCIQ010000098.1:0-12749 GCF_027707405.1 Aeromonas sp. QDB68
TGCGATTAAATCAGATCACAAACGAAGCCTTTTTTCTATCTATTTCAATTGGTTGTAGCTAAAGATCCTGTACATGATTAAACACTAAGTTGTTGTTATTCCCTGTGTTAGCGATGTTCTTTGCATCACTATGGGGCCTGAGACTAGCACCGGGTTTTGCAATCCGCAATGAAAAAACTTGGAACTTTCCCGTGATTCCATAGTCATAGGGGAAAAAATGTGATCCAGGTCCCACCCCATTCCCTCGATGCGAGGACAACGTTTGTAGCGAAAAACGCTGCTTTTTTATGCCGGCTGAGGGGAGTCGTCCATCCCCAACCGCTGTGTTGGCATATTTGGCGGCGGCCATGCAAGGGGCTGTCATCCCTGCCTCGACCCGGGCGCCGGGTTGCGGGTATCCTGTCACTCCAATCCCAGCCATGACCCGCCAAGCCATGTTATCGACCCGTCTCAAAGCCAGTATTCGCGCTACCTATCGCCAGATAGCCGACGGCCTGCCCGGCTTTGTGCCCCGCAGGGAGCAGAACTTCCTGGTGGCCGAGATAGCCAAGACCCTCACCGGGGAGTACGACAGGTCTCGCCGTATCCTGGTGGCCGAGGCGGGCACCGGTATCGGCAAATCCCTCTCCTATGCCCAGGGCGCCATCCCGGTGGCGCGGCTCACCCAGAAGAAGCTCATCATCTCCACCGCCACCGTGGCCCTGCAGGAGCAGCTCATCCACAAGGATCTCCCCTTTTATCACCGTCACAGCGAGCTGCCGTTTCGTTTCATGCTGGTCAAGGGGCGCCAGCGCTACTGCTGCGAGCACCTGCTGGAGCAGGCGGCAAACGGCAGCGAGATGGCCAATTTCGAACTCGACTTCGGCGCATTGAGCAGACACAAGCCATCGGATGCTGACAAAGCGTGCTACCAGGGGCTGTGGCAGGCCTACACCGAAGGCAAGTGGGACGGGGATCGGGACAACTGGCCCAAACCCATTCCAGACCCTTGCTGGGATCGCATCACCGCCGACCGCCACACCTGCAACAAGGCCCTGAGCCACCATCAGCACTGCCCTTTCCATCGGGCCCGCAACGACATGGACGCGGCAGACGTGCTGGTGGTCAACCACGCCCTGCTGCTCTCCGACCTCACCATGGGTGGCGGCATCATATTGCCGCCGCCGGACGAGTGCATCTATGTGCTGGACGAAGCCCATCACCTGCCCACCATCGCCCGGGATCACGGCGCCGCCAGCGCCAGCATCAAGGGATCCCGCCGCTGGCTGGAAAAGCTGGTGCAAAGCGCGGGCAAGCTGGCCAGGACGCTGAACAAGGAGAGCCTGCTCGATCCCCAGCTCAAACTGCAGGATGCCCTGGCCTCTCTCCAGCCGGATCTCAAGGCCCTCGAGCAGTGGCTCGCCAGCAATGATCACCTCTTTGGCGGCGAGCCCCACCACAGATTCGCCGATGGGGTGCTGCCGGATCCCCTGCCCATGCTGGCGGAAAACCTCAAGGAGGCGAGCAAGAAGGCGTTGCGGGCGCTGGACAGAATGCAGGGGGCCATCGGCGAGGCGCTCAAGGATGGCGACATCCGTCGCAAGGAGGCCGAGCCTCTGCTGGCGGAGAGCGGTTTTCACTTGCAACGGCTCGAGAGCTTCTGCGCCCTCTGGGAGATGCTGAGCCGCCATGTTCCCACCGGCAAGACCCCCCTCGCCCGCTGGATGGCCAGAAGCGAGGACGGGGACATTTGGCTGCACGCCTCCCCCATCGAGGTGGGGTATCTGCTGGAGGAGTGGCTCTGGTCCCGCTGTCTCGGGGCCGTGCTGGTGTCGGCGACCCTCACCGCCCTCTCCTCCTTCAGTTATTTTCGCCACCAGGTGGGGCTCAAGGAGCATGACGGCACCCGCTATCTGCGGCTGCGCTCCCCCTTCGACTACCACAAGGCCGAACTCTATCTGCCCAAGATGGCCCATGAACCCAGTGCCCCCGCCTTCACCCAGGAGTTGATCGATACCCTGCCCCGCCTGCTGGCAGGCAAGGAGGCCAGCCTGGTGCTCTTCTCCTCCTATCGCCAGATGAACGAGGTGGCGGTGGGGCTGCGGACCAAGGGGATGTCGCTCCTGGTACAGGGGGAAGCGTCCCGCAGCGCCCTGCTCCTCTTGCACAAACAGAAGTGCGACGGCGGCCAGGCCAGCATCCTCTTTGGCACCGGCAGCTTCTCGGAAGGGCTGGATCTGCCTGGCCACTACCTCACCAACCTGGTGATCACCAAGCTGCCCTTCGCGGTACCGAACTCCCCCGTGGAAGAGGCGACCGCCGAGTGGATAGAGCAGCGCGGCGGCAACCCCTTCCTGCAACTGACGGTGCCGGAAGCCTCCCGCAAACTCATCCAGGCCTGCGGCCGTCTCATCCGCAAAGAGGCGGACCGGGGCCGGGTGACCATACTCGACCGCCGCCTGTTGACCAAGCGCTACGGCAAGGGGCTGCTGGACGCCCTGCCCCCCTTCACCCGGCGAATCGAGTAGGGGTCGACGCCCCCATCGGCAGGAATGCGCCATAAACGGCTATTGCCGCTCCAGGGCAAACCTGTAAAAATGAGCCCCTATTTTTCAGTGGGCAATCGCCTGACTGTTCAAGGAGATGAAATGAAACTGACTGTTCTGGTGCCGGCCCTGGCTGGTCTGTTGTGGGCAGGTAGCGCCCTGGCTAATAGCCAACTGGAAATAACCAATCCCTACGTGGTGCAGCTCATCGATGGCGAGTCCATCAACCCCAAGCTGCTCGACAAGACCAGCACCTTCCCCATCAGCGCCGGCAAGCACCAGGTGGTGGTGGCCTTCGAGGGCAACTACTCCAACCGTAGCGAGATCAAGCTGGTCACCGCCGAGCCCCTGGTGATCAACTTCACCGCAGGTGACAACCAGACCCTGGTGCTGGACTACAAGAAGCCCCGCAACGAGGCGGAAGCCAAGCAATTCGTGAAAGAGCAGAAAGTGGTCCTCAAGGACAAGGTCAGCGGCCAGGCCGTCGAGAACGAGCAGTTCGTCATGCCGACCGTGGGTGGCTTCCAGCTGACCCGTGACTATCAGCAGGAGCTGCTGAAGATGGGCAAGGCCTTCAACCAGCCCAAGACCGTTTCCGTCTCCACCGCCGCCGTGATGGCTGCCGCCAGCGCACCGGTGGAAGTGGCCCCGAGCAAGGCCATGAGCAACCCGGAAGCCCTGACCCAGCTGCAGAGCTGGTACAACAAGGCTGATGCGGAGACCCGCAAAGCCTTCCAGATCTGGGTGATCCAGCAGCAGTAAGGCGCATCGCACGCCTGCATCGAGGGGAGCCTGGCTCCCCTTTTTCATACCCGTTCATGGCCGATGCTTCATGTCACTGCGCATCTTCTATCACCCCCACTACTCCGCCCTGACGCTGCCCGAGCGTCACCGCTTCCCCTTGGCCAAGTACCAGGCGCTGTTTGAACGCCTCGTCGCCCTCGACTATCCGCTGGCACAGGCCGCCCCTGCCAGCCGTGAGCAGATAGAGAAGGTGCACGATGCGGCCTATGTACAGGCCGCCCTCGCCGGCACCCTCGATGAAGGGGCCATTCGCCGGCTTGGCTTTCCCTGGTCTCCCCTGCTGATTGAACGAACCCTGCACTCGGTCGGCGCCACCCTGGCCGCCAGCCGCCACGCCCTTGCGCAGGGCTGCGGACTGCAGATCTCCGGCGGCTACCACCACGCCCACCGGGGGTTTGGCAGCGGCTTCTGCCTCTTCAACGATCTGGTGATCGCGGCGCGAACCTGCCTGGACGAAGGACTCTGCGAGCGGGTACTGATCGTGGATCTCGATGTCCATCAGGGAGATGGCAGCGCTGCCCTGTGCACGGGCAGCCGTGACATCATCACCCTCTCCCTGCACGGGGAACACAACTTCCCCCACCACAAGCCGGCTTCCCATCTGGACTTTCCCCTGCCAAGCGGCATGGAGGACGACGCCTATCTCGAGACCCTGGACCAGGCCCTCGCCCTGGCTCATCGCCTCTACGTCCCCGACTTCATCCTCTATCAGGCCGGGGTGGATGTGCACCGGGACGACGAGCTAGGCTACCTCTCCCTGAGCGACTCCGGCGTGCGCCAGCGCGATGCCATGGTCTTTGACTCTGCGCTTCGCCACGGGCTGCCCATCACCGCCGTACCGGGAGGGGGTTACCGGCGAGACTGGCAGCAGTTGATCCCGCTGCACCTCTCGCTCTTTGAAGCAGCAAGGCACCGGTTTGGTTGAGCGGCACTACCCGGCCCATGACGAAAAAGAGGCGACCCTTGGGTCGCCTCTTCTATATCCGTGCACAGGGATGATGACGCCGTCTGCCCTCAGGCATGGGCCATCGGCGTCGGGTGCTCGCCCATCTTGCGCAGCAGCATCAGCAGATAGACCAGGGAGACCCCAGCAATCACCATGAACAGCAGATGATCCGAGTAGTGCTGCATCAAGAGCGCCGTCAGGGTCGGGCCGAGCAGGCTGCCGATGGTGTAACTCAGCAGCAGCGCCTGGTTCATGGCCACCAGTTGATGCTGCTCCACCTTCTCGCAGGCCCAGGCCATGGCCACCGGATAGAGCGTGAAGCCCGCGGCCCCCAGAATGAACAGCGTCGGTCCCATGGCTGCGTTGCCGAGCATCGCCATGGCCCCCAGGATCACCACCAGCACCTGTACCCGCAGCACCGGCAGGCGCCCGAAACGATCTGCCAGACGCCCCACCGGCCATTGCCCCAGGATGCCGGCGCTCACCATCACCGCCATCCAGTAGCCGATGGCCCCGTCGCTCACCCCCTGGTGGTTCAGATAGAGCGGCATCAGACCATAAAGCACCCCCAGCACGATGCCGGAGAGGATGCAGCCGTTCACCCCCAGACGCGCCTGACGCAGGCGCAGCATCGGCCAGACCGGAGTCCTGGCCTGGTGGTTGCCTGACGGACTGGCGATGCGGGTGAACAAGAGCGGCAGCATGGCCGCCAACACCAGGGCGGTCAGCCAGGGCAGCACCGCCATCAGCGACGTCGGCACCTTGCTCACCAGCAGTTGCCCAAGCACAGTGCCCACGTAATAGACCATCATGTAGGCGGCCAGCAGGCGACCCCGATTGCGGGCGTTGCCGCTGCACATCAGCGCGCTCTCCACCACCACCCAGATCATGGCGCAGCCGACCCCGGCGATGAATCGCCAGGCGAGCCAGCTCCAGAACGCCAGGGTAATGCCGAGCCCGACGCAGCCTGCGGCAAAGAGCGCACTGGCCAGGTAGTAACTGCGTTTGAAGCCGCAGCGGGCGATGAGTCTGCCCGCCAGCAGGGTTCCCAGCAGGTTGCCGGTGAAATAGGAGGAGCCGACCATGCCGACCTGCCAGGTGGGCAGATGCTCATGGGCGAGCCAGAGCGGCACCAGGGTATTCAATACCGCGATGGCCAGGGTCAGCAACAGCAGGCCACAGAGCAGGAGCAGCACCGGGCGGGAGTATGTGGTCATGGATAGAACCGTGGGGAGAGGCAAAATGCGAGCGCATCATGCCACCGCCTGTGCCTTTGTCAATCGGCACTGAGGCCGGGTCGCAAGGTTTTTCTGCCCACCGTGATGGCAACGCGGCACGGCCCTCCCCTGACGGGAGCCTCATCCCCTTGATTGGCCAACACCTTGGTCATGATGAGGGGCAGCGGGCCGTTGAACATCGATCCTCACGCCAGAGCACCATGACCAGAAGAGGCGGCCCAGGGCCGCCTCTTCTTTCTATCAAGCACAACCTATCGTGCACAACGCCGGTCAGCGCTGGCGCTTCTTGGCGTACTTGCGACGAGCCCGGGCCTGGCGCTCCTCTTCCCGCTCCGCCTTCTCCCTGGCTTTCTGCTCAGCCTCGGCCTCGGCTTCCACTATCTCGACGCTCACCATCTCTGGCGTCTCCAGGGAGATCCGCCCCAGCATGCCGGACCGGAATTCATTGACCAGGATTTCCGAGGCCTTGTGCAGATCCGCAAGCCCCCCTTTGCGCATGAAGCCGCGCTGACGGGCAATGAGATCCAGCAGCTCGATCTCGGTCTCCGGCAGCTCGCTCAGCTGGTAGCGTGCCTTGATGCGCTCCGGATAGGCCTTGATGAAGTAGTCGGCGGCAAACATGGCGATGTCGGCGTAATCGAAGACGGTATCCTTGATGGCCGCCGTGATCGCCAGTCGATAACCGCAGGAGGGCGGGTTGAGCTTGGGCCACAGGAAGCCAGGGGTGTCCGTCAGGATGACGTGGTTGTCGAGCTTGATCCGCTGCTGGGACTTGGTCACCCCCGCCTCGTTGCCGGTCTTGGCGATGATGCGCCCCGCCAGGGTGTTGATCAGGGTGGACTTGCCCACGTTGGGGATGCCCATGATCATGGCGCGCACCCCGCGCAGCTCGAAGTTGCGCTCCGGCAGCATCTCGTGGCACAGGGTCAGCAGTTGCTTGATCTTCTCCGGCTCCTGCTGGGTCAGGGGCAGAGCCTTGATCCCCTTCTCCTGCTCCATGTGGGCCACCCACAGCGCGGTGATCTCGGGGTCGGCAAGGTCTGCCTTGTTGAGCACCTTGATCACCGGCGTCTCCCCGCGCAGCTCCGGCACCAGGGGGTTCTCGCTGGAGAAGGGGATGCGGGCGTCGAGCATCTCGATGATGACATCGACCTGGGGCATGACCTCTGCAATCTCTTTGCGGGCCTTGTGCATGTGGCCGGGGAACCAGTTGATGGACATATCCGTTACTCTCTCATTGGCATGCGGTCCCCTCTCGGGGCTGCGGGCGCTCGGGGTTGCGGGTGCGTGGTGATGCGCCAGACCGCTGGCACTCATCGCAAGGGGGCGCATTTTACCTGCTGCGGCCCCGATTTGACAGGCTATTCTGGCCGGGTGTTGTCACCCGGGTGGCCGGATGCCCGCCACGCCACCGGGAGGTGAGTGGCAGAACACAATCAACATAACCCATTGATATAAGATAATATTTGCAAGACGCTTTCACCGTATTGTCATCTCTCTTCACTAAAAGTGTCATCTGCCCCCTCTAGGCTGCGCTCAGGTTTCACAAGGAGCGAACCCCAATGAGAAAGATGGCAGGACTTGCAGTGATGATAGGCGCCGCCCTGGCCGCCGGCTGCAACTCCAACAACGACAGCAACACCCCGGAACCCAGCGCCAAGAACGTGATCTTCTTCCTCGGCGACGGCATGGGTCTCAACACCCTCACCGCCTCCCGGATCTATGGCGTCGGCGAAGAGGGCAGCCTCACCATCGACACCCTGCCGGAAACGGCCTTCATCAAGACCTTCTCCCACGATGCTCAGGTGACCGACTCGGCCCCCTCCATGGCGGCCTACATGACCGGGGTCAAGAGCAACAACGGCGTCATCAGCATGGACAGCGACGCCACCCAGGAGAGCGATTGCAGCCAGAGCGGCGGCAAAGCGGTGACCACCCTGCTGGAGCTGGCCAAGGCCGATGGCCGCGGCACCGGCGTGGTCACTACCACCCGGGTCACCCACGCCACCCCGGCCGCCACCTATGCCCATATCTGCAACCGGGATCTGGAGGCTGATATCGCCGTCCAGATGGTGCCGGGGGGCAGCGGTTACAACAGCGCCCTGAAGGAGGGGCTGGACGTAGTGCTCGGGGGCGGCAGCGGCTTCTTCCTGCCCAGTGCCGACAAGGGCAAGCGGACCGATGGCCGCAACCTCATCGACGAGATGAAGGCGAAGGGCTATCAGTTTGCCGCCACCCTGGACGAGCTGAACCAGGCCGATGCGAGCAAGCCGCTGCTGGGCCTGTTTGGCTCAAGCCACATGAAATATGACCTGGACCGGCCCGCCAGCGAGCCGTCACTGGCCCAGATGACCCTGGCTGCCATCAAGCAGCTCAAGGACAAAGAGAAGGGCTACTTCCTGATGGTGGAAGGGGGGCGCATCGATCACGCCCTGCACGACACCAACGCCAAGCGCGCCCTGCAGGATACCCTCGCCTTCGACAACGCCATCCAGGCCGCCATCAATGAAGTGAAGAAAACCGATCCCGAGCTGAAAAACACCCTGATCGTGGTCACCGCCGACCATGACCACACGCTAGTCCTGAATGGTTATGCCAAGCGCACCGGCAAGACCACCGCAGGCAATGCGGGCGTGCTCGGGCTGGTGAAGAACTACGAGACCGGCGAGCCGAGCAAGGATAGCGATGGCATGCCCTACACCATCATCGGCTTTGGCAACGGCTACAACCGAGTGGATGGCCCGCGCAGCAGCGTGGCGGCCCTCGACGACGCCACCACCTCCGCCGACGACTATCACCAGGAGGTGGTGGTCAAGGTGGGCGAGATAGGCAACGAGACCCACGGCGGTACCGATGTCTTCCTCGGCGCCATCGGCCAGGGGGCGGAGCGCTTCCACGGCTCTCTCGACAACACCGCCGTGTTCGGCAAGATCAAGGCTGCGGCCAAGCTGTAAGGGATTATCAGGATGAACATCACCATGAAAAAGACGCTGGTCTGCACCGCCCTGCTCGGCACGCTTGGCGGCCTCTCCCAGGCGCACGCCGCCGATGCCAAGAACGTCATCCTCTTTATCGGTGACGGCATGGGTCCCACCGTGCTCACCGCCACCCGCCTGTTCAAGGTGGGGGAAGAGGGGGATCTCGAGATGATGAAGCTGCCCCAGAGCGCGCGCATCAAGACCTTCTCCCACGATGCCCAGACCACGGACTCCGCCCCCTCCATGGCGGCCTACACCACCGGCGTCAAGATGAACAACGAGGTGATCGCCATGAGCAGCGACACCAGGGCCGTGGCACCGTCCAAGGATGCCAACGGCAACAAGGGCATCAACAACTGCACCAGCGACAACGGAAGCCCGGTGCCCACCCTTCTCGAGCTGGCCAAGGCAGCCGGCAAGTCGGTGGGAGCCGTCACGACCACGGAGCTGACCCATGCCACTCCGGCGGCGACCTATTCCCATATCTGCCACCGGGATGCGGCCTACGCCATCGCCGAGCAGGCGGTACCAGGCGGAGCCGGCTTCAATCAGGCGCTGGGGGATGGGGTCGATGTGCTGATGGGGGGCGGCGCCAACCACTGGACGCCCTACAGCGCCAGCAACAAGGGCGGCCGGGCCGACGGCCGGGATCTCACCGCCGAGCTGACCGCCCGGGGCTACCGCTATGTCACCAACAAGGATGAGCTCTCTGCCGTCAACTCGGGCAAGGTGCTGGGGCTGTTCAGCACCAAGTCCCACCTCGACTACGAACTGGACCGCGTCGCCAAGGGGGCGGCCAGTACCCAGCCGTCCCTCTCCGAGATGACCGCCAAGGCGATCGATCTGCTCAGCCAGAACAGCCAGGGCTACTTCCTGATGGTGGAGGGGGGACGTATCGACCACGCCCTGCATGCCACCAACGCCAAGCGATCCCTGACCGATGCGGTGGCGCTGGACGAGGCGGTCAAGACGGCCCTCGGCAAAGTGGATTTGAGCGATACCCTGATCGTGGTCACCGCCGACCACGACCACACCATGACCATCAACGGCTATTCCGCCAAGGGCAACAAGGTGCTGGATCTGGTCAAGAACGCCGATGGCTCGACCCAGAACGACGCGGACGGCAAGCCGTTCACTACTCTGGTATTCGGCAACGGCCCCAACCGCCAGGACCAGCGCCCCACCCTTACCAGCGATGAGGTGATGGCGGATGATTACCTGCAGGAAACCGGAGTCAAGCTCGGCTCCGAGACTCACGGCGGCGGCGATGTGATGCTGTTCGCGGGCGGCGCAGGCAGCAGCCAGTTCAAGGGCACCCTCGACAACACCCGGGTGTTCGGCAAGCTCAGGGAGGCCCTCGGCCTGTGATAAAGGGGCCCGGCACCGCGCCGGGCACCTTTTCCGTCGAGCGAGAGACGATGATGAAATATCTGCTTTCTTTATGGCTGCTGGGCAGCGCCCTCTCCTTCCCCCTCCTGGCCGACGAGGTGCCCGATCTGGCCGCCCGCATCCGCTACGTGGACAGGGCTACCGGCAGCGACGGCATCACCCGGGAGAGCCAGTGGCAGGAGAAGTGGCTGCGGGTCGGTGACCAGGTGTGGAGCCAGCGGCTCATTCCCGTTCCCCTGGCCCGTGCCTATCACGCCACCCACGATGCCCGCCCCGGCCACAAGCACTTCACTCACCAGATGGCGGCGCGCTGGGTCACCCGCAGCGAGGGAGACGCACTCCAGTTGCGCTACGCCGATGCCTGGCACAACCAGCTGGTGGAAGTGCCGCAGGAGGAGTACGGCCAGGTGGCCTTCAAGCCGGAGTGGGCGCGGATCCGCCACCTCATCAACCCTGCCCTGTTAGAGGGAATGACACCGCTGGATGAGGCCGCCCCCGACCAGGCGAACTGGTATGAGACCCGTGAAGGTCGCCAGCGTACCCGCATCCTCTGGTCGAGCCGCTGGCAGTTGCCCCTGGTGGTGGAGTCGGCAAGCCTCGACGGTTATCGCAGCTACCGGATGGAGGTGACGCTCAAGCCGCTGCCAAAGACCCTCCCCTGGCAGCAACTGGCAGGGTACCAGACCCTGGATCTGCGGGATTTCTTCGACTGATCCCCCCAGGCGGCAATCGCCTGGCTGACATGGCGTAACGGGATGTTACACTCTCTGTACTCATCCCGGATCCGAACATCCATGCGCCTTGTTACTCTGCTTCTGCTGCTCTCTCCCCTGATCGTCTGCGCCTTTTCGGCCCGTGCCGTGGTCGTCGTGGCCGCGGACATTCCCCCCTATGTGATCCGCGCCCAACAGGGTGCGCCGAGCGGCATGGCCATCGAGGTGCTGGAGGAGGCTGCCCGCCGCCTCGGGGAACCGCTCGAGATCGAGTTGATGCCGCTGGCTCGCGCCCTCAGCCAGGCCAGCCACCGCCCGGATGTCCTGTTGTTGCCCCCGGCCCGAAATCCCCAGCGCGAACCACTGTTTCTCTGGATTGCCCCCCTGCTGGAGGAGGCCTTCGTGCTGGTCAGCCATCGCCGTCACCATCCAACGCCGATCTCCATGAAGACGCTGCCAGGCCTCACCGTTGGCGTGATGCGTGGCTCCCATAGCCAGAGCCTGTTCCAGCCGCTGACAGGGGTGACCCGGGAGCTGGTCACCGAGGAGGTCAGCAACGCCAGCAAGCTGGCGCGCGACCGCATCCAGGCATGGGCGGTGGCCTGGAACACCGCCCGTTACAACCAGCAGCGGGCGGGTCTGCCGCTCCCGGACCTGGTGCGGGGCGAGACCTTGCAGCAGAGCACCCTCTACCTGGCCGCCAGTCCCCGCTTCTCCCGCAGCGAGGCGCTGCGCTGGCGCCGGGTCATTCAGGAAATGAGGGAGGATGGTAGTCTCGCGCGCATCCTGCACCAGTACGATTACCAGGCTCCCTGATGAGAAAGTCAGTCCAATTGCCAAACCACCCCAGAATGGTTATGGTATCTCCATGAAAGCAATCATGATTTTTTCCAGTACGCTCACACCCCGCTGAGCCCCCGCCCTCGCCCCGCTGCGCGAGTCGCTCGGGGGCATCGCTGTTGCTGTCTGCTTTTTACACTTGCACCGTTTTTTGTCGACCAGTCTGCCCGTCATCCTGGTCCCTTCAGTCATTGATAAGGAAATACCCTATGAAACAGCCTCATCTCGTCATCTCCAGCCTGGATCTGGATCGCATCGAACAGCTGCTTGGCAACCACCCCCAGCACCTTGCCCTGCAAGAGGAGCTGGATCGCGCCGAGATCCGCGAACCCGCCGACATGCCGCCGGACGTGGTGACCATGAACAGCACGGTGCGCTTCAAGATGCAAAACAGCGGCAACGACTTCTGCCTGACGCTGGTCTATCCAAAGGATGTGCAGGGGGACGAATCGAAGATCTCCGTGCTGGCGCCAGTGGGCAGCGCCCTGCTGGGGCTCAAGGTGGGTGACAGCATCGCCTGGCCGGGGCCGGCCGGTCGCACCATCCAGGTGGAGATCCTGGAAGTGGTCTATCAGCCGGAACGCGCGGGGGAGCTGCACCGCTGACAGGCCGCCAGGCGGCCACTCTGGTCTGATGCGACCAGGTGGCTGACTCGGTATGTCTTTGTCCGGTCGGAGCCGACGGCCACCGGCCGGGCATGACCTGACGGGGGATCAGGCCCCCTGACAGATCCGGTTCTTGCCCTCCCGCTTGGCCTGATAGAGAGCGCGATCTGCCTGGCTGAACAGGGTGTCAAAGTGCCATTCACGGGCGCTGGGCACCCACCCCAGGCTGGCCGTCACCCGGACCCCCTTCAGCTCCAGCGTTTCTATTCCCTGGCGGATCTGCTCGCAGCGCGCCTGCTGGGCCAGGGGGTCCCGCTCGGGCAATAGCAGCACAAACTCTTCCCCGCCGAAGCGGCTGGCCACCAGATCCCGCTGGCCGGCAAGATAGCGACCCACCGCCTCCAGCCTGTCCCCGGTCTCGTGACCGTGGCGATCGTTGATCTGCTTGAAGTCGTCGAGATCCAGCACCACCAGCGCCCCCTGCCTTGCCATCGTCACGCAATGATCCATAAAGCCGCGCCGGTTCAGGAGGCCGGTCAGGGGATCCTGGCTGGCCTGTCGACGCAGGGCCAGGGCCCGGTACTGGGTACAGAGCAGCAGCACCCCGAAGGTCGACAGATAGTTGCCCATCAGCTTGACATCCTCCCCCACCTTAGCGCTTCGCGTCACAGGAGGGGGATTCCCATTACTGGGTGATAGCTGCTCGCGCAG
>NZ_JAPCIQ010000099.1:0-12063 GCF_027707405.1 Aeromonas sp. QDB68
CCGGAACCAGTGATTGGTTCCGGATTGTCCTACAGCAGAAGGATCGGTCAATGGATCCTTAACTGATCAGCATTGCCGCATGGCGGGGCTTTTTCTGTTCACTGCCCCGCCCTTTCTTAATCCATGTCAATTCCCAGGCAGACGGCGCTTGCCAGGCCTTGACCTTCTCCTTTCGGCAAGGTTTAGATTCGGCCCATCCGTCACAGGGAAGCCACCCATGCTCTCATCGAGATTGCCCACCACGTTCATCGCCCGGCTATTGCTGGCGCTGGTGCTCGTCTGCAATCTGACCCTGTGCATCAGCTGGCATGGCGCGGCCACCGCCCTCCCGGGTGAGACCCAGGATGCCCTTCCGGCATCCTCCCCCTTGTCTCATGCGCTGCACGAGAGCCCGCCTGTGCAGCACGCCGCCATGAACCATGGCCAGGCCGACACAATTCCCCTCTCCTGCCATTCGGGCACCATGAGCCAGAGTGCCCCGTCTGGGGGGGAATGCCAGATGCAGGCCGGCTTCTCCGGTGCGGCCAATGCCCCGCCCCTGCTCGGCATGCTGTTGTCACTGCTGCTGATCCCCCTGCTGCTGCTCCCCTCTTCGTGGCATGTCGGCTCCCTGCTCGACAACTGGCTGAGGGATCCCTTCCTGCGCCTGCGCGGTACCCATCCCCCCTCCTGGCCCAGACGGCATCTGATGCTCTCTGTGCTGCGCCATTAGAAACCTCTTCTACCCCAGCCTGGGCAATGGTTCGCCATTGCAACAAGTGCCGTGCACCGGCCGACTCGTCGGCAGTGCTCCGTTTGCCGCCCAACCCGTTCGCTGTGATTCGAGTGTTGCGTGACGCAGGTGCGTGAATAACGCCTCTGCCCCGCCCCTGGACACGACGCTCATGCAGGAACCCGGTCAGGCGGCCTGATAGAAGAGAAGATGTAACCATGTCATCAGCCAAGATTTTCGCCGTTGCCGGCGCCCGCGCCTCCCGTTCGACTCGTGCCGGAGGCCTGCGATGAACAAGACCCTGATCCTGTCGACTCTGATGCTCGTCCTCGGGGCTGGCGGCGGTTACTGGGCCGCCACCAAGATGGGCGGCGCTACTACCGCCAAGGAGAAGGCCCCCCTCTACTGGGTCAATCCCATGGATCCCCGCGACAAGCGCGATGCCCCCGCCAAGGACAACATGGGGATGGACTTCATCCCCGTCTATGAAGAGAAACAGGGCGGCTCGCCGGGCACCGTTACCATCAGCCCCGAGATCCAGCAGAACCTGGGGGTGCGGCTGGCCAAGGTGGAAAAACTGCCCGTCCACCAGCAGATCGAGACGGTGGGCTATGTGGGATATGACGAGGAGCGCCTCGAAGCCATCAACTCCCGGATGGCGGGCTGGATCCGCAACCTCGCCATCAAGAACGAGGGGCAGCAGGTGGCCAGGGGCAGCTTCATCTACGATCTCTACGCCCCGGATCTGGTGAACGCCCAGCACGAGTACCTGCTGGCGCTCAATACCACCAACCCGCTGCTGCTGCGCGCCGCCGAAGGCAAGCTCAAGTCCCTGCAGGTACCGACGGATCAGATAGCGGCCCTCAAGCGCACCCGCAAGGTGCAGGAGACGGTGCGCATCTATGCCCCGAGCAGCGGCTATGTCTCCGAGCTCAAGGTGCGTGAAGGCCAGTATGTGGAGCCCGCCGCCCCCCTCTTCAACATCAGTACCCTCAAGCAGGTGTGGGTGAGCGCCGAGGTGTTCGAGCGCCAGGCCGCCCAGATCAAGGTCGGCGATCCGGTCACCATGACCCTGGACTATGCCCCGGGCCGCCGCTGGCAGGGTCGGGTGGACTACCTCTACCCGACGCTCGATGCCAGTACCCGCACCCTGCGGGTCCGCCTGCGCTTCGACAACCCGGACGAGTTCCTGAAACCCAACATGTTCGCCAAGGTGAGCATCGGCACCGGCAAGGGGGAACCCCGCCTGGTGGTGCCGAGCGAAGCGGTGATCCGCACCGGCAGCCAGGACCGGCTGGTGCTGGCGCTGGGAGATGGCAACTTCAAGTCGGTGGCCGTCACCCTGGGCCCCCAGTTTGGTGACAAGGTCGCCATCCAGGAGGGGGTCGAAGCCGGTGACAGCATCGTCAGCTCGGCCCAGTTCCTGCTCGACTCAGAATCGGCCATCGATTCGGACTTCCAGCGCATGACGGCGGTGCGTCCCATGCAGGTGTGGACCCAGGGCCAGGTGCAGAACATCGATCTCGCCGGGCGTACCCTCGGCATCTCTCACCAGCCCATTCCCGAGTGGCAGTGGCCCGCCATGGAGATGGACTTCACCGTGGCCGACGGCGTGGACATCAGCCAGCTGAAACCGGATCAGACCCTGCATCTGCAGGTGGAGCAGGAGGGGGACGAGTACCGCATCATCCAGATCCATGTGGAAGACAAACCGGCAGCAGACGAGCCGATGAAAGAGGCCAAGGGCGAGATGCCAGGCATGGAAGGCATGGATCACAGCCAGCACCAGATGGGGGATAAATCATGATCCCGGCCATGCTTCGCTGCATTGAGCACAAACCCAATCGGCTGCCAGCCCACCGAATGAGAGGAGCCCAGTCATGATCCCTGCCATCATTCGCTGGTCCGTCGGCAACCGCTTCCTGGTGCTGCTGCTGACCGTCATGCTCACCGCCTGGGGCCTCTGGTCGGTCAAGCAGACCCCGGTGGACGCCCTGCCGGATCTCTCCGACGTCCAGGTGATCATCAAGACCTCCTACCCGGGCCAGGCGCCCCAGGTGGTGGAGGATCAGGTGACCTACCCCCTCACCACCGCCATGCTGGCGGTGCCGGGGGCCACCACGGTGCGCGGCTACTCCTTCTTCGGCGACTCCTTCGTCTATGTGCTGTTTGACGACGACACCGACCTCTACTGGGCCCGCGCCCGGGTGCTGGAGTATCTGAGCCAGGTGGCCCCCAATCTGCCCGCCGGGGCCCAGCCCCAGCTCGGGCCGGACGCCACCGGGGTGGGCTGGGTCTACCAGTACGCCCTGGTGGACAAGAGCGGCAAGCACGATCTCAGCGAGCTCACGTCACTGCAGAACTGGTTTCTGAAATACGAGCTGCAGACGGTGAACGGCGTATCCGAAGTCGCCACTGTGGGCGGCATGGTGCGCCAGTACCAGGTGCGGGTCGATCCGGACAAGCTGCGGGCCTACGGCATTCCGCTCTCCCTCATCGAGACCGCCATCAAGCAGGGCAACCAGGAGACCGGCGCCTCCGTCATCGAGATGGCGGAAGCGGAGTACATGGTTCGTTCGAATGGCTACCTCAAGAGCGTCGAGGATCTGAAGCAGATCCCGCTCGGCACCAATGTGCGGGGCGCCCCCCTGCTGCTGGGTGACGTGGCCGACGTGGTGACCGGTCCCCAGAGCCGGCGCGGTATCGCCGAGCTCAACGGCGAAGGGGAAGTGGTGGGCGGCATCATCGTCATGCGTTTTGGCGAGAATGCCCAGCACACCATCGACGGGGTCAAGGCACGGCTGGCCGAGCTCAAATCCAGCCTGCCCGACGGGGTGGAGATCGTCACCGTGTACGATCGATCCGACCTTATCCAGCGCGCCATCGACAACCTCTCCGCCAAGCTGGTGGAGGAGTTCGCCGTGGTGGTGCTGGTGTGTCTCGCCTTCCTGTTCCACCTGCGCTCGTCGCTGGTGGTGGTCATCACCCTCCCTATCGCGATTTTGACCGCCTTTATCGTGATGCACCTGCAGGGGATCAACGCCAACATCATGTCGCTGGGGGGCATCGCCATCGCCATCGGCGCCATGGTGGACGGCGCCATCGTGATGATAGAGAACGTCCACAAGCACATGGAGCGGGAGGCGCTCACCGACAAGAACCGCTGGCGGATCATCACGGAGGCGAGCATCGAGGTGGGGCCGGCGATTTTCTTCTCCCTGCTCATCATCACCATGAGCTTCCTGCCGGTGTTTGCCCTGGAGGCGCAGGAGGGACGGATGTTCCACCCGCTGGCCTACACCAAGACCTACGCCATGGCCGCCGCCGCCGCGCTCGCCATCACGCTGGTGCCGGTCATCATGGGCTATTTTATCCGCGGCAAGGTATTGCCCGAGCAGGCCAACCCCCTCAACCGTGGCTTGAGCCAGGCCTATGTGCCCCTGCTCAATGCCGTGCTGGCCCGCCCCAAGACCACCCTCGCCGCCGCCCTGGTGGTCACGGTCGCGGGTTTCTGGCCGCTCCAGCACCTGGGCTCCGAGTTCATACCGCCGCTCGATGAGGGGGACATCATGTACATGCCCACCACGGCGACCAACATCTCGGTGGGCAAGGCGCGGGAGATTTTGCAGCAGACCGACAAACTCATCCGCACCGTGCCCGAGGTACAGAACGTGTTCGGCAAGGCGGGGCGCGCCGACTCGGCCACCGACCCGGCGGATCTGGTGATGATGGAGACCAGCATCCAGCTCAAGCCCCGCGATCAGTGGCGTCCCGGCATGACCCCGGAGAAGCTGAAAGAAGAGCTCGACTCCCTCATCCGCTTCCCCGGCCTCACCAACGCCTGGGTGCCCCCCATCAAGACCCGTATCGACATGCTGGCCACCGGCATCAAGACCCCGGTGGGGATCAAGATCGCCGGCCCCGACCTCAAGGTGGTCCAGCAGATTGGCCAGCAACTCGAGCAAATTGTCGGCAAGGTGGAAGGCGCTGCCTCCGTCTACGCCGAGCGGGTGGCGGGCGGTCGCTACGTCAAGGTGGATATCGATCGGCTCAAGGCGGCCCGCTACGGCCTCAACATCGCCGACGTGCAGGCGGTGCTCGCCACCGCGGTGGGCGGCATGGACGTGGGGCAGACCATTGAGGGGCGCGAACGTTACCCCATCAACCTGCGCTATCCCCAGAGCTATCGCGATTCGGTGGCCAGCCTCGAACTGCTGCCCCTGGTCACCCCCAAGGGTGAGCGGATCGCCCTGGCGGACGTGGCCCGGGTCTACATCAGCGACGAGGCGCCCATGCTGCGCAGCGAAAACGCACGCCTCAACGGCTGGGTCTACGTGGACATCCGTGGCCGCGACATCGGCTCCTTTGTGGCAGAGGCCAAGGCCGAGGTGGACAAGCAGCTGGTGCTGCCACCGGGTTACGCCCTCACCTGGTCAGGTCAGTACGAATACATGGAGCGGGCCATGGAGCGCCTCACCTACGTGGTGCCCCTGACCCTCGCCATTATCGTGCTGCTGCTCTATCTCGCGTTTCACCGCTTCCAGGAGGTGCTGCTCATCCTCACCACCCTGCCGCTGGCGGTGGTCGGGGGGATCTGGGCCGTCTGGCTGCTCGACTTCAACCTCTCGGTGGGCGTCGGCGTCGGCTTCATCGCCCTGGCCGGGGTGGCCGTGGAGACGGGGGTGCTGATGCTGGTCTACCTCAACCACGCCTGGGACGATCTGGTGGCCAGCGGCAAACCGGACAAGGCCGGCCTGCACCAGGCGGTCATTCACGGCGCCGCCCTGCGCCTGCGCCCCAAGATGATGACGGTGGTCACCATCATCGCCGGCCTTCTGCCCATCATGTGGAGCCATGGCACCGGCTCGGAGGTGATGCAGCGAATCGCCGCCCCCATGATCGGCGGCATGGTGACGGCGCTGGTGCTGACCCTGCTGGTGCTGCCCGCCGCCTACTACCTGTGGCGCAGCCGCACCCTGAAAACCCTTGAACACACGACGTCGCAGACGGATACCCCGACTGCACCCTGATCAACCGGACAACACAAACAAGGAAACCATCATGAACTACAAGACGCTGACGCTGACCCTGCTATTGGGCCTCGCCACCCACACCGGCCTGCAGGCCGAGGAGATGATGAACCACGAAGGGCACGACATGAGCCAGATGGGGGAGATGGGCCAGATGGAGGGCATGGATGGCATGGAGGAGAAGGTGATGACCAAGGGGGTCATCAGCCGTATCGACACGCAAAACGGCAAGGTAGGCATCAAGCACGAGGCCATCGCGAACCTCAAGATGCCCCCCATGACCATGGTCTTCCAGGTGGCCGATCCCGCCCTGATGGAAGGGTTCAAGGTCGGGGATGCGGTGAGCTTCCACGCCGAAAGTCCGGCTGGAAAGCTCACGGTGACGAAGCTGCAGAAGCAGTAACCACTCACAAGGGCAGTAAAAAAACGGCGGGTTGAACCCGCCGTTTTGTTGTCTGCTTGTCAGCGCCGGGCCGATCCTCAGCCGCGAATGTGGTCGATAAAGGCGTCGATCTGCTCGCGGCTGCAAGCCGGGTTCATGAATACCGCCTTTTCCCCGGCGATGTAGGAGTAACGGCCGCGCGCGTCGTAATCGGAGCGGGCCACCGCCTCCACCCAGTTGGTGTAGAGCCCCACCTTGCCGCGCCCGGTGAAGAGGCTGCGGTGGTATTCGGTGTTGCGTGCCAGCCGCGCCTTGTAGGCGGGGTCGGGACTGCGGGCCAGCTCGAAGGCGAACTCGGCCTCCGGATCCTGCACCCACTCGGGGTTGTAGATCTTGAAGCCCACGCTCGGCCCCTGGTTCTCCTGGGCCACCAGCTTGACGTTGCCGAGCTGGCTCAGACGGAAGCGGAAGTAGTTGGCGTTTTGCAGGCAGTGGGCCAGCACGGTGCGATACCCCTCGACCCCCAGGTAGTTGAGGGCCGCGTAGGCACCGAACAGGCCGCTCGCCCCGCGGGAGCACTCGATGGTGGACTGCAGGTGGGTGTGGCCCTGGATGTCGCGCTCGAAGTAGGAGAAGTTCTCCGGATCGTTCTCCATCGCCTTGAGGTCGTTCTGCTCCTTGATCATCACCAGGCTGGAGGTGTAGGGCACATAGCCCCACTTCTGGAAGTCGACGGTGAACGAATCGGCGTATTTGAGCTCGGCAAAGCGCGCCACGTTGCGCTCGATGCCGGCCAGGGTCGCGGCGTTGATGGCCAGGGGGTTGGCGGCAAAGTCGTAACCCAGGAAGAAGATCATCGACCAGCCGATGGCGGCGTCCACGTGGATGTGGGGCTTGACCGCCACCTCGAAGCGCTCGCACAGGCGATCCCGCAGGTCCACCACGGGTTTGACCTGATCCACCCCGAAGGTGTCGGTGGTACCCATGGTGAGCATGATGGTAGGCACCACGTGCTTCAAGGCAAAACAGGCGGTCAGGGTGCGCTCGAGATCCGCGAGATCGATGTCGTTGTTCTCCCCGACCTGGATGCGGATGGTCTTGTTCTCGATGTCCACCCCGAGCAGGGAGAGGTTGGTGATGTTGGAGTAGTGGCCGCCCTGGGAGTTGATGATGCGGTAGTCCTGATAGTGGCCGAGCCCCTTGTGCTTGGCTTCCGGCAGGCTCTTGCGAATGCCGAGCAGGTAGCCGTAGAGGTTACAGAAGGTCCCCCCCTGGGTGAAGATGCCGGTGGCGCGGGCCGGGTCGTAACCCGCCAGCAGTGCTATCTGGCGCACTACCTTCTTCTCCAGCTCCTCGGCCACCCCGGCGTATTCGGAGTAGACCAGGTTGGGGTTGGCCAAAATGCCCATCTGGGCGCCGTAGATGGCGGGATCCGCCGACATGGTGATGACGTTCTCGACGCTGGAGGGGTTCTCCCAATCCTTTGACAGGGCGCCGGCAAACAGCAGCTCCGTCATGGGCTCCCCCGGGGTACGCATCTGCGCGGGCACCGGCATGGTCTCGCAGAGATCCGCGAGACGGGCGCGGCCATCTGGCCAGGCATTGAGGCGCGCGTCCGGCGCCAGTCCACGGGCGCGAAACTCGTTGAGGGTGGCAAAGCCGGGCTCGCGAAACACCGGCCAGAGGTCGGGGTTGCGTGAGAAAAAGTGGGCTTTGACGGTGGCAAAACGGCGGGCGAATTCGGGGGAGACGGCGTTGACGCCCTCATCTTTCAGATAGACCAAGTGATTCATTTTTATACCATTGATACTGCTGAGGTGCGGTTTTTATACTCCAGTGACACCTCTATCAACAGAGACAATAACTAATGGTCTGCCCTACTTTTTGTCATGTTGGCGCCCTGATGGGCGCCGCGCCCCCTCTCCCCTCTTTTTTCCTGTTCATCTTGTGATCCTGGTCATGGGCAAGGTCAGCGCAGGGCGGTCAGCAGCCATGCCGAAAACCCTTCCAGCTCGGAGTTGGCCGAAAACGTCGCCCGCCACTGACGCAGCAACTCGTCGATGGCGTCGGGACGATAGGCCACCCCGGGCAGGCGTGCGGCCAGGTCATCCAGGGGCGCAGGGTCCAGGGTGTCACTGAAGATCTGTGCCCGTCCTATCACCCCCTTCTCCACGTCGAAATGAAGCTCGACCCCGCCCCAGGGGAAGCGCTCCTCCAGCAGGTGGCTGAAGGCGGGAGCATGGCCGAAGTTCCACTCCCAGCTGCGTTGGCGGGCAAAAGTCTCGGCAAAGCCGGGCAGGTCGGGCATCCGCTCGGGGGAGATATGCTCGGGCGGCACCACCTCACCGTAATGGGCAAAGAAGGCGTCGCACAGGGCCTGTACCACCTGCTCATGATCCAGACCAGGCAGCAGCTCGCCAAGGTTCGCCACCCGGCTTCTCACCGAACTGATGCCCTTGGCCGCCAGCTTCTTGGGGTCGGGATTGAGGTAGTGGGCAAGGCGGCCGAGATCAGCATCCAGCAGCAGGGTACCGTGGTGAAAGCCGCGATCATGGTTCTCCCGGTAGGCCGAACCCGACACCTTGCGATCCCCGTCCGGGGTCGCCACCAGCAGGTCGTTGCGCCCGGAGGCAAAAGCGCTCACGCCGAGTCTGGCGAGGGCATCGATGACGATGGTGGTGGAGACGCTCTTGTCATAACCGGGCTTGCCCGCCATGAAGGTGAAACAGCTGTTGCCAAGGTCGTGGAACACGGCGCCACCCCCGCTGCTGCGCCGGGCCAGGGTCACCCCGTCCTCTTCCATGCGGCGGGTGTTGCACTCCTTCCAGGGGTTCTGGGCCCGGCCTATCACCACCGTATTGTCGTTGCGCCACAGGAACAGCACCCGCTGGGCCGGGTCCATCTGGCGAAAAATGCACTCCTCCACCGCGAGGTTGAACAGGGGATCGTGGGAGTCGGAGAGCAGCAGGCGCAAGGAAGACATGACAGGACCTTCTCGGAAAACAGGAAACGGATGACTACCATACCACCCTGAACGAAGGAAGGCGTCCCCCGACCGCCACAGGTCGACATCCGATCGGGGCAAGAGCATCAACTTCTGATACGACAGGAGAAGACAAGAGGGAGTCGCCGAAAACACGCAGTTTATCATTAACAGGCGAGAAGAGAGGCGGCAGCCACCCCTCCTGGAATGACACCTTATGCCCTTGTCACCGGGCCGGTGACGGGTTGACAAGGTTTCAAAACGAGCCGTGACGCCCATTGACGTGATGAATGACACAAAAATGACTTTTACTGCCTCCCGCGCCCCATCTTATTGGGGCCTGCTCCCCTTGCGAATGGCAGGAAATTGTTTGACTCTAGCCAGAAGAGCACCTCCCGAGAGAACAGCGGTATGACGGAGTCCGATGCATCTCGCCAGCCTGTACGCTGGCTTCTGCCTTTCTGGGTGATGATTGCCACCCTGACCACGGCTCCCCTCAGGGCGGATGAGCGCGTCATCCTGCAACTTCCCTGGCAGCACCAGTTCCAGTTTGCCGGTTACTACGCCGCCATCGCCAAGGGGTTCTACCAGGAGGTCGGCCTGCAGGTCACCCTGCGGGAGGCGGGGCCGGGCACCGACGTCATCAATGAAGTCACCACGGGTCGTGCCCAGTTCGGCATCCGCGGCAGCGATCTGCTGCTGGCCCGGACAGCAGGCCGCCCTGTGGTGGTGCTCGCCGCCATGTTGCAGCACTCCCCCCTGATGCTCATCACCCTGGAGCGGCCGGATATCCAGACTCCGGGCGATCTGGCCAACAAGCGGCTGATGCTCGAACCCGGCTCCAACGAGCTGCTCACCTACCTGCATCGCTACACCCGCAGCCGGCAGTGGGATACCCTGCCCTACGAGCGGGGGGTACAGGCACTGCTGAGGGGCCAGGCGGACGCCATCAGCGCCTACAGCACAACCGAGCCCTTCACCCTGCAGCAACAGGGCATTCCCTACCGGGTGTTCAGTCCCCGCGACGTCGGGTACGACTTCTACGGAGACAACCTCTTCACCTCGGAAAATGAAGTCTTCAACCAGCAGGAGCGGGTCCAGCGCTTCTTGCAGGCCAGCCTCAAGGGGTGGCGCTATGCCATGGATCATCCCGAGGAGATGATCAACCTGATCCTGGAGCACTACCCCAGCGGGGCCGGGCGCGAGGCGCTCGCCTTCGAGGCCCGTGAAACCCGGGCCCTGATGCAGCCCGACATCATCGAGCCCGGCTACATGCAGCAGGATCGCTGGCAGCAGATCGCCCGCACCTACCAGGAGGCCGGGATGATCAAGGCGGTGCCCAACCTCACCCCCTTCCTCTACAACAGTACCCAGGCGAGCCTTCGCCAGCAGCGCCAACTGCTCGACAGGAGCGTGGCCATCGCCATGCTGATCTCCTTCTCCCTGCTGGCCCTGCTCGGCGTCTTCCTGCACCTCTATCTGCGTCTGCGGGAAGAGGCCAGTGACCGACAGCGGCTCACCCGGGAACTGGCCCAGCGCGAGCAGCACTACCGTTTCGTGGCGGAGAACAGCGGCGACGTGATCTGGACCATGGACACCGACAGCCTGCGTTTTCGTTACATCAGCCCCGCCATCGCGTCCCTGAGCGGCTATGAGCCCGCCGAACTCTTTGCCCTCTCCCTGCGCCAGCTGCTCCCCGATGAGTCCTGGAAACAGCTTCGCGACGGCATCACCGCCTCCCTCGAGGCCTGGCAACGGGGGGATCATGGGCAGACCCGGTGCGTCATCCACTCCCAGCTGCGCCACAAGCAGGGTCATCTGGTGGCCATCGAGACGGTCACTACCTTGCATGGCAGCGCCAGCACAAGACCCGATGCCATTTTGGGGGTGACCCGGGATGTCACCGAACGTTCGGCCCGGGAGGAGATGATGCGCCGCCTCGCCTTCTATGACCCCCTCACCGGCCTGGCCAACCGCCGCCTGCTGCAACAGCGGCTCAAGGAGACCCTGGAGCAGGCTCCCCAGCAGCCCCTGGCCCTGGTCTTCATCGATCTCGACCACTTCAAGCCCATCAATGACACCTTCGGCCACGAAACCGGCGACCTGCTGCTCAAGCTGGTGGCCGAGCGCATGGGGGAGTGCGTCAGGGAAGAAGATCTGGTGGCACGCCTTGGGGGGGACGAATTCGTCATCATGCTGCCCGATACGGATGCCTCGGCCCTCGCGGTCGCCGACAAGCTGCACCACTGCCTGCATCACCCCTTCCAGCTTGAGCAGCAGGCGCTGCGCATCTCCGGCAGCATAGGGGTCGCCCTCTATCCGGATCACGGCACCGACCCCAAGACCCTGATGCACCACGCCGATCAGGCCATGTATCAGGCCAAGCACCATGGCCGGGGCAGGGTCTGCCTGTTTTCCACCGGGCAGGATCCCCTCCCCGGCACCCTGCAATGGCAGCCCGCCCACGCATGCGGCCACCCCCGCATCGATGCGGACCACCGCCAGCTCTACCTGCTGGCCAACCGCTTGCTCGAGCACATGCAGGATCCCGGCATCCATCCGGATGCCTTGCTGGCAGACATGGCGCAGATATTCGAGATGGCGCGCCAGCACTTCCTCCTCGAAGAGCAAGTCCTCGCGCAATATGGCTATGAGGAGCTGGCGGCCCATCGCCAGGAGCACCAGCATCTGCTGAAAAAAGCCGGTCAGCTGATGGCGGCCGCACAGGCGGGCACCCTTGGCAACGACGCCCTGCTCAACTTCATCATCCAGGAGCTGGTCGTGGGTCACATGAGCCAGGCGGATCGCCGTTATTTCCCCCTGATGAAAACCTGCGATGCCCGCGAGGCGGTGTGATGCCAGAAAACAGGGGGCACGTGCCTAATGCCGATCAGTTAAGGATCCATTGACCGATCCTCAGGCTGTGTAAGAATCCGAAACTCCTTGTTGGGTTTCG
>NZ_JAPCIQ010000100.1:0-11899 GCF_027707405.1 Aeromonas sp. QDB68
CTATTTGATCTGTCTCTGCCTGCTGCTCAACTGTAAGTACATTGCTTGACTCAATATCCTTTAGTAGGCCTCGGGTGGGGAAGTCAGTGCACTGTTTGAAAACATAGGTACTGTGGCAGATGGTATTGCGACTTTGTCTCAGCCTCAGCAAATCATCGACAAAGCTGATGCGAAGCCGCTTGAAGTGCCACAAGGTCAGATTGAGTTTAAGCAACTGAACTTTAACTACGGCAAAGCAGCAGGTGAACATGGTCCTGTGATTGATGGTCTGGACTTGTCGATTAAACCCGGTGAAAAAGTAGGTTTAGTCGGCCGTTCTGGTGCTGGTAAATCCACGCTGGTGAACTTACTGCTGCGCTTTTATGATGTCAATTCAGGCCAGATTTTGATAGACGGTCAGGACATCAAAACTGTATCACAGGAAAGTCTTCGCGCTCATATAGCTATGGTGACCCAGGATACCTCCCTGCTACACCGTACTGTAAGGGAAAATATTTTATATGGTCGTCCTGGCGCTACCGAAGCGGAAATGATTGAAGCAGCCCGTTTAGCCGAAGCCGATGCTTTTATTCAGGAGCTTACCGATCCTAAAGGCAACAGTGGCTACGACGCTCAGGTGGGCGAACGTGGAGTCAAGCTTTCTGGTGGTCAACGTCAACGTATTGCAATAGCTCGGGTTTTACTGAAAAACGCCCCTATTCTGATTTTGGATGAAGCCACCTCAGCGCTGGACTCCGAAGTAGAATCAGCTATTCAGCATAGTCTGACTCAGTTGATGATAGGCAAAACGGTTATAGCCATTGCACACCGTTTATCTACCATAGCAGCTATGGACAGGCTGATCGTTCTGGATCAAGGTCGTATTGTGGAACAAGGCAGTCATCAGGAACTGATCGCCAAAGGCGGTATTTACGCTCAATTATGGGCGCATCAAACCGGCGGCTTTATTGGTGTGGAATAAATAATAAAGGTCAGAGTCTTGGCTCTGACCTGTTGTTTTTAGCTTAAACGCGGGTCGGTTTCAGCGACCATCGGCCGGTTTAAATGCGCATTTCTGAACTGTAATAATACAGGGAAGGGTTTTAAGTCGACTAAATCGCGGAACAATATCCAGTCGATTAAAGTGAACAGACTGATACCAGGATAGTCCCAGTCACCGAAATGCCCTGCCCTGATTTGTTGCTCAAGTGCCTCTAGCGTCGCCTGAATTCGCTCATGCTGAAGATTAAAAAACAATTTATCTTCAGTCACGTCAAAACCTGAGCGCTTACAAAGCAGTAATTCAACCAAGGAGTCTGTGCAGGCATTGATGGTCGTCAGACCGTTTTCCTGATCCCAGCTCAATGGTTTGAATTTCAGTTTCGAAGCCAAATAACGATAAATTACGCCTGAATCAAAAATAACCTGCTCTCCATCCACTAACACAGGCACTTTGCGTGCCGGATTATGTTGTACCAACACTGAACGGCCTTCAGACTCAAAAATATTAAGCGCTACAAACTGATAAGGTTGCCCTGCCAGTACTAAACGTAAACGACGAACAAAAGGGGAAGCCACTGAACCTAATAACTGCATAACCTACTCCAATTTCAAACCATAGCTTTAGTGTACAACCAGAGTCAGCGGCTTAGATAGTGCTGATAGTCTGTTAATTTGGGCTTAGGGCAGAAAGCTTTTTCAATTCAAATTGATACGCAGTCTGAGCAACCTGCGCAATGATAGCTTCATTGGTTCGGCTTGACTCGGCTGAGTCTTTCACAAAAACAGCAACCAGCAAGGGCCGTCCATCAGGCAACAGAATGATACCTAAATCATTAGTGGCCGCAGTTTTTCCGGCTTTGATACCCGAAGTACCAGTTTTATGTGCGACCACAGTACCAGCTGGTAACAAACCTTTTAACCGCTCTGGTCCTGTGGTGGTTTCGACCATCCACTTCCATAACAAAGCCTGCGAGGTTTCAGACAGCTGTGTTTTTTGCTCAAACTTTTTCAGGATCTCTGCAGCACCTTTCATCGAGGTCCAGTTTTGATACTGCACCTGATCATCGGCGTGCATCTGCGCTTCATTTGCGACCACAGCGGTCTCCTTTATACCCATAGACTGGATATAGTCATGCAAAGCAGCTGGTCCACCAACCAGTTCAAATAACAAATCACAGGCCACGTTATCGCTGAGCGAGACCGAGTATTGCAGCAGTTGCTGCACTGGAACACTAAACTCGTCTCCCTGATACGCTTTCATTATCGGAGCCCAGGTATTCTGTAAAACCTTAGCCCTGTTTACGATAACGGTCTGATTTAAATCCAACTTTCCCTGATCAACCTGATGCAGTACCAACATAGCTAAATGCAATTTAAATACACTTTGCATTGGGAATTTTTCAAAAGGATTAATCAGTAAAGGTTCCAGATCGTCAGGCCCCCACACTGCAACGCCTACAGTGGCTTTTTTTCCAATGACTATGGATTCAATTTGCTCTTTTAACAGTGGGGATTGCGCTGAGGTTTCGAATGAACTAAAAGATACCATCAGTAGCGTCGAGGCAGTAACTACAGCTTTTATAATGACATTCATCGGATTGTCCTTTTGATAAGTCGATATGAATTATACAAAAGGCAGCCAAAGCTGCCTTTTTAGGGTATAGGAAGTATAAACCACCTTTTTGGGTATAGGAAGTATAAACCACCTTTTTGCTCCTCATCCGAAGTATCTTACCTGAAATTCCCTCACTCGTTTACCGCTCAAGCCCCAATTTTAACTGCCGGTCCAGCCTAAACCGCTCTAATAAGGTTCGATTTGGCGGTAAAATCTCTAGCCTGATAGCTCGAGAGATACAAACTGCCCCACCGCCCCGTTTAAAAGTTGGCAGTGTTGAGCAGTGTTGGATTTGGGGTCGTCAGTCAAAGAGACGACTCTGTGATGGATCGAACAGGCTGGGAGTCAGTGGCGGCGCTCGTTCTGGTGGCAGCTCACGCTGCTTGGCGGCATTCGCCTTGGCTGTTTTCTGTTTCAGATGCTTGAGAATCTGCTCAATGACCTTCGGATCTTCGATGCTGGCAATCACTTTGACGTGACCGCCGCAGTGTTCGCAGACTTCAATATCAATATTGAAGACTCGCTTGAGGCGTTGCATCCAGGTCATGGCGCGGTGGCGCTCTGCAGGACTCTTGTCACGCCAGTTAGTATCGAGACCTTCCGATTTGTCGGGCTTCTTGCCCCGCTTGGCGGGTGTTACTTGAACTCGGTGTTTGCTGTTCGGTGCAAAGACGCCGTGGAAGCGTGTGAGGTTGACTCGCGGCTTAGGTACCAACGCAGCGAGTTTGGCGATGAAGTCCAGCGGCTCGAAGATCACATGGGTGGTGCCATTGCGGTACGGAGTTTTGAGCTCGTAACGCACCTGCCCATTGGCGGTTAATGCCAGACGTTTTTCTGAAACCGCTGGCCGACTAATGTAGCGACACAAGCGCTCAAGCTTATCCCGCTGATGCGCTTCGGCCATCACACCGGCGTGTAGCGAGAAACCAGCATGGTTGGCTACTCGACTGCTTGAGTCGGCTTTATCCTCACGCCCTGGCAAGGTTTGCAGGGTGAAGACTTTGCGCCCTTGCTGGGGGCCGACGGCAATGCGATACGTAACCGAAGCACCATGTAATTGAGTCAGCGTATCGTCTTCGCCCTCTTCCAGTGTCAACCACGTATTCTCGGCATCACGCTCCAAAATCCCACGCTTTTCCATGCAGCGAGCGATGCGATGGCTGAGGGTGTGAGCGAGCGTATTCAGCTCATCGTAAGTGGGTGCCTTGACACGATGGAAGCGTTGCTTGCCATAGTCATCTTCGGCATAGACACCATCGAGAAACAGCATGTGGTAGTGGACATTGAGATTTAGCGCGGAGCCAAAGCGTTGGATAAGAGTCACTGAGCCAGTTTGTGCAGAGGCTTTGGTGTAACCGGCTTTTTTGATCAGATGAGTTGAGAGTGTACGATAGACGATACTCAAGACCTGGCCCATCAGCTGGGGATGGCGAGCCAGCAAAAAGCGTAGCTGGAAAGGAAAGCTGAGCACCCACTGGCGAATGGGCTCCTTGGGGAAGACTTCGTCTATCAGCAGCGCCGCACTCTCGGCCATCCGGCGGGCACCGCAGC
This sequence comes from Aeromonas sp. QDB68, assembly GCF_027707405.1. Lineage (NCBI taxonomy): Bacteria > Pseudomonadati > Pseudomonadota > Gammaproteobacteria > Aeromonadales > Aeromonadaceae > Aeromonas > Aeromonas sp. QDB68. The sequence continues at coordinate 4,148 of NZ_JAPCIQ010000100.1, forward strand.
TAGGGCAAAAGCCGCGTCGTTTACAGCTGAAGGCGACCAGACGCTCGTGATGACAATCCTCGCAGCGAACCCGCATGAAACCATACTCCAGACGGCCACATTGGAGGAGGTCGTTGAATTCTTGTTGGATGTAGCGAGGCAGGTGTTGACCTTGGGCTTCGAGTGAGGCTTTGAAGGCTGGGTAGTGCTGCTCAACCAGCTGGTAGAGCAGCGTCTGGTCGGGTTGGTGGCGTTCGTAACCGTTTGTTTGAGTGGGCGATTGACTCGCCGTGGCGTTCCTTGCCAGCGACATGGGTATCCTCCGCTGATACTGTGGTTATGTACAGTATCAGCGGCTTGCGTTCAGACGTCCAGTCTGGCCCTAGACATCGCTAAATGCTTAACCCGCAATAGCCCTCACGAGTTGTTATCAGCCACTACCGGTTGAGCGAGAAGGTTTTGGGTTCAGGGTGCTATTGCTCCACCAATCACAATACTGAAGCCCCAACTGTTATCAGTTGGGGCTTTTTCTTGTCTGTTTGCGGCGGTTGCGTTTTATCGGTAGTCGTCGAGCTCTGCACCATCCCACATAAGAGCTTAACGGTGCGATCTTCAACGCCATCACACAAAACTTTCTTTTTCACGCACAGTCAACTTATTGGATGTTTTATTAACAACCCAAAAGGAGATATTTAGCGGGCGGCCGGAAGGTGAATGCTAGGCATGATCTAACCCTCGGTCTCTGGCGTCGCGACTGCGAAATTTCGCGAGGGTTTCCGAGAAGGTGATTGCGCTTCGCAGATCTCCAGGCGCGTGGGTGCGGACGTAGTCAGCGCCATTGCCGATCGCGTGAAGTTCCGCCGCAAGGCTCGCTGGACCCAGATCCTTTACAGGAAGGCCAACGGTGGCGCCCAAGAAGGATTTCCGCGACACCGAGACCAATAGCGGAAGCCCCAACGCCGACTTCAGCTTTTGAAGGTTCGACAGCACGTGCAGCGATGTTTCCGGTGCGGGGCTCAAGAAAAATCCCATCCCCGGATCGAGGATGAGCCGGTCGGCAGCGACCCCGCTCCGTCGCAAGGCGGAAACCCGCGCCTCGAAGAACCGCACAATCTCGTCGAGCGCGTCTTCGGGTCGAAGGTGACCGGTGCGGGTGGCGATGCCATCCCGCTGCGCTGAGTGCATAACCACCAGCCTGCAGTCCGCCTCAGCAATATCGGGATAGAGCGCAGGGTCAGGAAATCCTTGGATATCGTTCAGGTAGCCCACGCCGCGCTTGAGCGCATAGCGCTGGGTTTCCGGTTGGAAGCTGTCGATTGAAACACGGTGCATCTGATCGGACAGGGCGTCTAAGAGCGGCGCAATACGTCTGATCTCATCGGCCGGCGATACAGGCCTCGCGTCCGGATGGCTGGCGGCCGGTCCGACATCCACGACGTCTGATCCGACTCGCAGCATTTCGATCGCCGCGGTGACAGCGCCGGCGGGGTCTAGCCGCCGGCTCTCATCGAAGAAGGAGTCCTCGGTGAGATTCAGAATGCCGAACACCGTCACCATGGCGTCGGCCTCCGCAGCGACTTCCACGATGGGGATCGGGCGAGCAAAAAGGCAGCAATTATGAGCCCCATACCTACAAAGCCCCACGCATCAAGCTTTTGCCCATGAAGCAACCAGGCAATGGCTGTAATTATGACGACGCCGAGTCCCGACCAGACTGCATAAGCAACACCGACAGGGATGGATTTCAGAACCAGAGAAAGAAAATAAAATGCGATGCCATAACCGATTATGACAACGGCGGAAGGGGCAAGCTTAGTAAAGCCCTCGCTAGATTTTAATGCGGATGTTGCGATTACTTCGCCAACTATTGCGATAACAAGAAAAAGCCAGCCTTTCATGATATATCTCCCAATTTGTGTAGGGCTTATTATGCACGCTTAAAAATAATAAAAGCAGACTTGACCTGATAGTTTGGCTGTGAGCAATTATGTGCTTAGTGCATCTAACGCCTGAAATAAGCCGTGCCGCGAAGCGGCATCGGCTTGATTGAATTGTTAGACGGCAAACTCGAGCCAATACTTGTGCAGGCCAACAATATTAGACGAGCACAGCATGGGCATTGCCGCTTTGATCTTCTCCAGTGACCAATTCCACCACTCCATCTCCAGAAGCAATGAAATTTCCTCATCGGTGAAGCGTTTCTTAATCTTCTTAGCGGGATTGCCGCCAACGATAGCGTAAGGCTCCACATCTTTTGTCACCAACGAGCGGCTGCCTATCACCGCACCGTGCCCGATCTTGATTCCGGGCATGACCATTGCCTCAGAGCCGATCCAAACGTCATTGCCAATGACAGTATTACCTGCTTTTTGGAAGGCATCGAGTGCGCTTGAGAATGCAGGTTCTTCCTGCATATAAAAGAACGGGAAAGATGATGCCCAGTCGTACCGATGCCCCTGATTGCCAGCCATGATAAAGGAAGCCCCACTCCCGATAGAGCAGAAACTACCGATGATCAACTTATCAACGTCATCACGGTCCGGAAACAGATACCGTGCGCAGTCATCGAATGAGTGCCCATGATAGTAGCCAGAGTAATAGCTGTACCGCCCAACTTTGATATTGGGGTTCTTCACTTGCTCAGAAAGCAGCTTGCCTTTGAAGGGGCTATCAAAGTAGTTGGTCATAAGAGATCCCGCGGTCTGTGACTTTGCCGTCTAACGTTTGAAATAAGGGGCGCCGAGCGCCAGCGAGGGGAGCCAAAAGCTTGCTTTTGGCCGTCCCGACTTGATTGAAGGGTTGGGCGTTTTTTTGCCTCGCCTTCGAGTTGCTCTTGTTGTACAATTTTCTGTACATGTACGGAGGATGTTATGGACGCTATCACTTACACACACGCCCGCGCCAACCTGGCTGGAACCATGGATCGTGTTTGCAACGATCATGAGCCGGTGATCATCACACGTAACGGCGACCAATCGGTTGTGATTCTCTCGCTGGAAGATTTCCAGGCGCTGGAAGAAACTGCGTATCTGCTGCGCAGCCCCGCCAACGCCAAGCGGCTTTTCAAGTCGATCGAGCAACTTGAAGCGGGCCGAGGACAGGCGCGGGAGTTGGCCGAATGAGATTAATTTTTTCCGATGATGCATGGGAAGATTATCTGTTCTGGCAAAAACAAGACCGCCGCATGGTTGATCGAATTAACAAGCTAATTAAAGAAACCACCCGAGAGCCTTTCTCTGGAGTGGGCAAGCCAGAGCCATTAAAACATGCTTTGGCCGGTTATTGGTCTCGTCGAATTACGGATGAGCACCGAATGGTTTACAAAGTGGCGGATGATGCCCTTTGGATCGTTCAACTCAAGTACCACTACTGAAAAGACGCCCAACGTTTGACATGAGGGGCGGCCAAGGGCGCCAGCCCTTGGACGTCCCCCTCGATGGAAGGGTTAGGCATCACTGCGTGTTCGCTCGAATGCCTGGCGTGTTTGAACCATGTACACGGCTGGACCATCTGGGGTGGTTACGGTACCTTGCCTCTCAAACCCCGCTTTCTCGTAGCATCGGATCGCTCGCAAGTTGCTCGGCGACGGGTCCGTTTGGATCTTGGTGACCTCGGGATCATTGAACAGCAACTCAACCAGAGCTCGAACCAGCTTGGTTCCCAAGCCTTTGCCCAGTTGTGATGCATTCGCCAGTGACTGGTCTATTCCGCGTACTCCTGGATCGGTTTCTTCTTCCCACCATCCGTCCCCGCTTCCAAGAGCAACGTACGACTGGGCATACCCAATCGGCTCTCCATTCAGCATTGCAATGTATGGAGTGACGGACTCTTGCGCTAAAACGCTTGGCAAGTACTGTTCCTGTACGTCAGCAAGTGTCGGGCGTGCTTCTTCTCCGCCCCACCACTCGACGATATGAGATCGATTTAGCCACTCATAGAGCATCGCAAGGTCATGCTCAGTCATGAGGCGCAGTGTGACGGAATCGGTGCTGTTGGTCACGATGCTGTACTTTGTGATGCCTAACTTTGTTTTAGACATCATTGGCGTGGAGCCGAGCAGACTGGCGGCTTCGTGCTTCACAAAGTAAATGAACGCAGTCAACTGATCAGCGCGTGAGGCCAAGCAATCCATCCCTTGTCCAAGGTAAGCCTGCTGGGCTTCAAGCAGCACGGGCTGATGTTGGACGGGCAGGCGTTCCATTACCCAGTTGGCAGCTACATCCTTCGGCGCGATCTTGCCGGTTGCTGCGCTGTACCAAATGCGAGACAAGGTAAGCACTACATTCCGCTCGTCGCCTGCCCAATCCGGTTGTGAGTTCCATAGTTTCAAGGTGTCGGCCAGTGCTTTGAATAGATCGCTTTCCGGGACTGGGTTGAAGAAATCTTCCGCGGCCGAACCTGCCAAGGCAAGGCTGTGTTGCCTTGCTTTAGTTAGCAGAATAGCCAGATCAACATCGGTTGTCGCGGGCTCGAAGATGCCCGCAAGAATGTCCTTGCGCTGCCACTCCCCGAATTGCAGTTCCCGTCTGGCTGGATAACGCCAAGGAACAACATCGCCGTACACGACGATGGTAACTTCCAAGGCACGGAGAGCTTCACTTTGGCCGGGAGAAGCGGAAACTTCCAGGAAATCTACGAACAGAGCCTGCCGCACAGTCTCATCGAGCTGTGCAGTCACAGTAACCAGCAAATCAATATCACTGCATGGCTTCAGGCCACCGTCGAGTGCAGAGCCGTACAAATGCACGGCCAGCAACGTCGATCCCAGATGATGCTCGATGACGTTGAGTGCCTGTGATAGCTGTACCGAAATCTCGGCGGGCACTGCGTTGCTCATGATGTCTAACTCCCAATTTGTGTAGGGCTTATTATGCACGCTTAAAAATAATAAAAGCAGACTTGACCTGATAGTTTGGCTGTGAGCAATTATGTGCTTAGTGCATCTAACTTTGTTTTAGGGCGACTGCCCTGCTGCGTAACATCGTTGCTGCTCCATAACATCAAACATCGACCCACGGCGTAACGCGCTTGCTGCTTGGATGCCCGAGGCATAGACTGTACAAAAAAACAGTCATAACAAGCCATGAAAACCGCCACTGCGCCGTTACCACCGCTGCGTTCGGTCAAGGTTCTGGACCAGTTGCGTGAGCGCATACGCTACTTGCATTACAGTTTACGAACCGAACAGGCTTATGTCCACTGGGTTCGTGCCTTCATCCGTTTCCACGGTGTGCGTCACCCGGCAACCTTGGGCAGCAGCGAAGTCGAGGCATTTCTGTCCTGGCTGGCGAACGAGCGCAAGGTTTCGGTCTCCACGCATCGTCAGGCATTGGCGGCCTTGCTGTTCTTCTACGGCAAGGTGCTGTGCACGGATCTGCCCTGGCTTCAGGAGATCGGAAGACCTCGGCCGTCGCGGCGCTTGCCGGTGGTGCTGACCCCGGATGAAGTGGTTCGCATCCTCGGTTTTCTGGAAGGCGAGCATCGTTTGTTCGCCCAGCTTCTGTATGGAACGGGCATGCGGATCAGTGAGGGTTTGCAACTGCGGGTCAAGGATCTGGATTTCGATCACGGCACGATCATCGTGCGGGAGGGCAAGGGCTCCAAGGATCGGGCCTTGATGTTACCCGAGAGCTTGGCACCCAGCCTGCGCGAGCAGCTGTCGCGTGCACGGGCATGGTGGCTGAAGGACCAGGCCGAGGGCCGCAGCGGCGTTGCGCTTCCCGACGCCCTTGAGCGGAAGTATCCGCGCGCCGGGCATTCCTGGCCGTGGTTCTGGGTTTTTGCGCAGCACACGCATTCGACCGATCCACGGAGCGGTGTCGTGCGTCGCCATCACATGTATGACCAGACCTTTCAGCGCGCCTTCAAACGTGCCGTAGAACAAGCAGGCATCACGAAGCCCGCCACACCGCACACCCTCCGCCACTCGTTCGCGACGGCCTTGCTCCGCAGCGGTTACGACATTCGAACCGTGCAGGATCTGCTCGGCCATTCCGACGTCTCTACGACGATGATTTACACGCATGTGCTGAAAGTTGGCGGTGCCGGAGTGCGCTCACCGCTTGATGCGCTGCCGCCCCTCACTAGTGAGAGGTAGGGCAGCGCAAGTCAATCCTGGCGGATTCACTACCCCTGCGCGAAGGCCATCGGTGCCGCATCGAACGGCCGGTTGCGGAAAGTCCTCCCTGCGTCCGCTGATGGCCGGCAGCAGCCCGTCGTTGCCTGATGGATCCAACCCCTCCGCTGCTATAGTGCAGTCGGCTTCTGACGTTCAGTGCAGCCGTCTTCTGAAAACGACAGTCAGAATAGAGTCTGCTTTCCCATTTTTTGACACATGCCCGCGAAGGTTATAGATTTCAGCCTGACAGAAATGGGCTTTGAGGCACAACGGAACAGAAAGTGCACTTAAGCCGCCTTCAACCAAGGAGACATCGTGCAGGGGCACCGCATCGGCTACGTCCGGGTCAGCAGCTTTGACCAGAACCCGGAACGCCAGCTGGAACAAACCCAGGTGAGCAAGGTGTTCACCGACAAGGCATCGGGCAAGGACACCCAGCGCCCCCAGCTCGAAGCGCTGCTGAGCTTCGTCCGCGAAGGCGATACAGTGGTGGTGCACAGCATGGATCGGCTGGCCCGCAACCTCGATGACCTGCGTCGCTTGGTACAGAAGCTGACTCAGCGCGGCGTGCGCATCGAGTTCCTGAAGGAGGGCCTGGTGTTCACTGGCGAGGACTCGCCGATGGCCAACCTGATGCTGTCGGTGATGGGGGCCTTCGCTGAGTTCGAGCGCGCCCTGATCCGCGAGCGGCAGCGTGAGGGCATCGCCTTGGCCAAGCAGCGTGGCGCGTACCGGGGCCGCAAGAAAGCCCTGTCCGATGAGCAGGCTGCTACCCTGCGGCAGCGAGCGACGGCCGGCGAGCCCAAGGCGCAGCTTGCCCGCGAGTTCAACATCAGCCGGGAAACCCTCTACCAGTACCTCCGCACGGACGACTGACACATGCCGCGTCGCTTGATCCTCTCGGCCACGGAGCGGGACACCCTGCTTGCGCTGCCGGAAAGCCAGGATGACCTGATCCGCTACTACACCTTCAACGACTCCGACCTGTCGCTGATCCGCCAGCGACGCGGCGACGCCAACCGCCTCGGCTTCGCCGTGCAGCTCTGCCTGCTGCGCTACCCCGGTTACGCGCTGGGAACCGACAGCGAGCTGCCCGAGCCGGTCATCCTGTGGGTGGCGAAGCAAGTCCAGGCCGAGCCGGCGAGCTGGGCAAAGTACGGCGAGCGCGACGTGACCCGTCGCGAGCATGCCCAGGAACTGCGCACCTACCTGCAACTGGCCCCGTTCGGCCTGTCCGACTTCCGCGCCCTGGTGCGCGAGCTAACCGAGCTGGCCCAGCAGACCGACAAAGGCTTGCTGCTGGCCGGTCAGGCCCTGGAGAGCCTACGGCAGAAACGACGCATCCTGCCGGCGCTGAGCGTGATTGACCGGGCCTGCTCGGAAGCCATTGCGCGAGCCAATCGGCGGGTCTACCGCGCCCTGGTCGAACCACTCACGGACTCGCATCGGGCCAAGCTGGACGAGCTGTTGAAGCTCAAGGCCGGCAGCAGCATCACCTGGTTGACCTGGCTGCGCCAGGCACCGCTGAAACCCAACTCTCGGCACATGCTGGAACACATCGAGCGGCTGAAGACATTTCAGTTGGTGGACTTGCCCGAAGGCCTGGGCCGGCACATCCACCAGAACCGCCTGCTCAAGCTGGCCCGCGAGGGTGG
>NZ_JAPCIQ010000101.1:0-11719 GCF_027707405.1 Aeromonas sp. QDB68
TGCGCGAGCAGCTATCACCCAGTAATGGGGATCCCCCTCCTGTGACGCGAAGCGCTAAGGTGGGGGAGGATGTCAAGATCCGCATTGCCAAGCGTCTGCGCCTTGGGGGACGTGATCTTGGTCTGCTGCTAATCAACGTTCAGGCTGCCCGTATGCTCAAGGAGTTTGCCGACAACCGCGGCAAGGCAGCCGATCACATCATGCTGTTCAACCAGGACGGATACTGGCTGCGCAGCCCGGACCCATCCCGGGAGTGGGGCTTCATGCTCGAGCGCCCGGATCTGACTCTGAAGCAGACTTCTCCCCAGGCCTGGCAGGCGTTCTGGGACGCATCAAACGGCCAGATGGAGTCTGCCGACGGACTCTGGAGCTGGACCACCCTGTACCCGGCACAGAATCATGATCAGCTGATCTGGAAAGCCGCGTCCCTGGTGCCGCACAGCGAGCTGCAGGCCATTCGCACTCATATCTGGGGGATCATCTTGGCCGCCAGCGCCGTGCTGCTGCTGTTGTTTGGTGCCGGTGTGGCTGCACTGGTGCGCAGCAGGCACAAGGAGCAACTGGCCCAGCAGGAAGCGGCCAGGTTGGCACAGGTCAAAGGTGATTTCATCGCCAACATGAGCCACGAGATCCGCACCCCCATGAACGCCATCATGGGGCTGACCTACCTGCTCGAACAGGGAGGGCTCGAGGATGGTCAGCATGCCCTGGTGCGCAAAATCCACCAGGCCGGGCAGGCGCTGCTCGGGATCATCAACGACATCCTCGATTTCTCCAAGATTGAGTCGGGTCGGCTCAAGCTTGAGCGGGTGCCATTCAGTCTCGAAGAGGTGCTCGATCACGTGGCGGCCATCATGTCCACCTGCGTTGGCCAGAAGCACCTCAAACTGGTGGTGAGCAGTGCCCCCGAGCCGGTTTCCCATCTGATTGGGGACGCCCTGCGCCTCGAGCAGGTGCTGCTCAACCTGACCGGCAATGCCATCAAGTTTACCGAACGCGGCGAGGTGGAGGTCAAGGTTGTGCTGGAATCAGAGCAAGACGGCATGGCCACCTTGCTGTTTCGGGTGCGCGACACCGGGATCGGCATTCCCCCCGAGCAGCAGGCCAACATTTTCAATGCATTCTCCCAGGCAGACTCCTCCACCAGTCGCCGCTTCGGGGGCACCGGGCTTGGTCTGACCATCAGTCGCCGCCTGGTGAATCTGATGGGGGGGACATCGGCGTCACCAGCGAGCTTGGCAAGGGGAGCGAATTCTGGTTCCGCGTCCGGCTGGAGCAGGGGGAGCGGCCCGAGGCCTTGAACGAGCGCCTGCAGCACATCTCGCTGCTCATCGCCGACGACAATCAGGTGACCCGCGACGCCCTGTCGATGACGGTGGGTTCCCTCGGATGGCAGTCGCGGGTGGTGGAGTCCGGTGAGCAGGCGCTGCACCATCTGCTGCGCCAGGGGGAGCGTTTTGACGTGATCCTGCTCGACTGGATCATGCCGGGCATGGACGGGCTCGAGACCTGCCTGGCCATTCGCCGCGCCTTCGAGCAGCAGGAGCGTTCACCCATCATCATCATGGCGACCGCCTATTCCCAGGATGAACTGATGCACCGCCCCGGCTCGGATCAGGTGGATCTGGTGCTGCACAAACCGGTCACCGGCTCCAGTCTCTACAACGCGGTGGCACGTCTCATCCACGAGAAGCGCGAGCATGTGGAGCCCCTTGAGAGTGGCCAGCGCCGTCTGCGCCTGCCGGGCGTGCACATACTGCTGGTGGATGACAGCGACATCAACCTGGAGGTGGCGACCCGCTTGTTGCAACGGGAGGGGGCCGAGGTGATCACCGCCATCGATGGGGAGCGAGCCCTGGCCTGCCTGGCAGATCCGGCACGGCGCATCGATCTGGTACTCATGGATGTGCAGATGCCAGTGATGGATGGCTACGAGGCGACCCGTCGCCTGCGTCTGCTGCCGGGGCGGGAGGAGACTCCCGTGCTGGCACTCACCGCAGGGGTATTCAAGGATCAGCGGGAGGCGGCGCTGGCCTCTGGCATGAACGACTTCATCGCCAAGCCGCTCGATGTGGAGCAGCTTATCGCGACCTTGCTGCGTTATCTGCCGGACTGTGTCCTGCCGCTCACAGTGAGCGACGAGCCACTCCCCCATGAGCCGGTGGCCGGCATCGATATCGATACCGGACTGCGCAACTGGGGTGAAGCCTCGGTCTATCTTAAATACCTGCGGCGTTTTCGCGATGACTACATGACGGTTGGTACCGTGTTGCCGGACTATATCGCCCAGCACGAGACCGATGCGGCGGCGAGCCTGACCCACAAGCTCAAGGGGGGGGCGGGGAGCCTGTCACTCACCGATGTGGCGCGTATCAGTGCCGAGTTGAACGAGGCCATCGAGCAGGGTGGCGACACCAGCCAGCTTATCGCACCCTTCCTCGAGGCCCTGGAGCGTGCACAACACTCCATCGATACCTATGCCGGGCGCGGTCAGTTCCCCGCTGGCCCAGGGGGAAGCGCGGGAGGTCTGCCTGCACGCCCTGCATCAGGCCCTGGTGAGCGAGGATCTGGATCTGATTGAGCCGGCGCTGAGCCAGGCAAGGAGTCACCTTCCTTGTGAACTAGTGAGCGAGATAAGCGCAGCCCTGGAGCTGTTCGATATCCCGTTCGCCACCCGCAAGCTGGAGGATTATCTGGAGGATCGGGAGGAACCTGCGCCATGAGTCGACCGCGCGTGCTGATCATCGACGACGAGCCGAGCAACCTCGGGTTGCTGCGGCAAATCCTCAAGGAGGAATACAACCTCTTCTTTGCCAAAGGGGGAGAGGAGGGGTTGGCCGCCGTGGGGCGTCACGAACCGGCACTTATCATGCTGGACGTGCGCATGCCCGACATGGATGGTTACGAAGTGTGCCGCCGGCTCAAGGCCGATCCGGCTCACGCCGGGATCCCGGTGCTCTTTATCACCGCGAGCGACAACGCAGACAGCGAGAGCCAGGGGTTCGAGGCGGGCGGAGTGGATTATATCTACAAGCCGGTCTGTCCGAGCACGGTGCGTGCCCGGGTGCGCAATCATCTCTCCCTGGTGCGCCTCGATCAGCTCGAGTGCAGCTATCGCACCGCCATCGTCATGCTGAGCGAGGCGGGCCACTACAACGACACCGACACCGGGGTGCATATCTGGCGCATGGCCGCTTACGCCCGGGCCCTGGCTGATGCGGCGGGCTGGAGCCCGGAGCAGTCGGATCTGCTGGGGCTGGCAGCCCCCATGCACGACATGGGCAAGATTGGTATCCCTGACCACATCCTCAAGAAGCCCGGTCCCCTCACCGAGGAGGAGTGGATCATCATGCGAAGTCACCCGCGCATCGGTTACGAGATCCTGAGGCGATCCGATGCCCCCCATCTTTCGCATGGCGGCGGAGATTGCCCTGCACCACCACGAGAAATGGGACGGCTCCGGCTATCCCGCCGGCGAGACCGGCGAGGGGATCCCCGAGGCGTCGCGGATCGTGGCCATCGCCGACGTCTTTGACGCCCTGAGCGTACGTCGCCCCTACAAAGAGCCCTGGCCCCTGGACCGGGTGCTGGCCACCATGCGCGATGGCTCCGGCCAGCACTTCGATCCCCGGCTGCTCTCCCGTTTTCTCGAGATCATGCCGGAGATCTTGCGCCTCAAGGCGCAATGGGATGCCCGCGAGGAGCGGGGGGATTACCAGATGGGCTGTGTCAGATAGGGATTGCTGGCCCGTTCGTGACCAAAGGTGGAGCTCGGGCCATGGCCCGGAATAAAGACGATCTCATCCCCGAGCGGCAGCAGGGTCTCGGTGATCGACTTGATCAGCGCCCCGTGATCCCCGCGCGGGAAATCGGTGCGGCCTATGCTGCCGGCAAAGAGCACATCTCCCACCCAGGCGAGGCGTTCTGCCTGGCAGAGCAGCACGATGTGGCCCGGAGTGTGGCCCGGGCAGAAATAGACATCCAGCTCGCACCGGCCCAGCTGCACCTTGTCACCCAGTGCAAGCCAGCGATCGGGGGTGAAGGCTGGTGTGTGGGAGAAGCCGAACATCTGACTCTGCTGGGGCAGCATGTCGAGCCAGAAGGCATCCTCCTTGTGGGGGCCGGTAATGGCGACACCGGTTCTCTCGCGCAGCTCGGCGGCGGCGCCCACATGATCCAGATGGCCGTGGGTCAGCAGGATATGGGTGAGGGTCAGCCCCCGTTTGGCTATGGCGGCCAGCAGCTTGTCCGCCTCGCCGCCGGGATCGACGAGGGCAGCCTGGCGGGTCTCGTCACACCAGATAAGAGAACAATTCTGGGCGAACTGGGTGACCGGGATCACCTCGAACTTCAACATGTGGGACTCTCCTGAGGGGTCTGAAGGGGGGAGCGTTTGGCGAAGAAGGCGAGGCAGGCCTCCTTGGCACCACGAAACAGGATCCGCTCGCGCTTGTTGTCCAGCTGATAGCGGTACATGGGGTCATAGTAGCGAGTCAGCAGCAGTCTGATCCAGACCAGATGGGCGCGGGTGTCCCCGCTCTGGGCCTGTTCCCTGAGGGCGGCCTGCAACAGCCCATCGAGTTCGCGATAATCCTTGTCACCGAGTCGGCGCTTGAGCCTGGCCATGGCGTCGGTGAGGTAGCCGGCAAACAGCGGCCAGCCTGCATCTGGCCCATGGAACTCCAGATAGCGCAGCCAGAGATCCTGCACGTAATCGGTGCGGATCTGCTCGGCCCGTGCCTCCTGCGGCACCTCCACCACCACCAGGGGAGCCCGGCACATGGCCTCATAAAGGTTGAGTGGCAGGGCGCAGCGACCGATGAGACGGCTCTCGTCTTCCAGTACAAACTGTGACTCTCCCCGGTTGCGACGCTGAAGCAGCTCGATGGCAAGCCGATTTTCGAAGTCGATGTTGCCGGGTTGCCCACCCGGCAGTTGGCCAAACGACGACCCCCTGTGACGGGCGTGCCCTTCCAGATCCACCGCCTGGGTGATGTGCGCCAGCATGTGGGTCTTGCCGGAGCCGGTCATGCCGGTCAGCACGGTCCAGTCGCACTCTGCACTGGCCTTCGCCTGGGTGTCGATGAGAAAGTGGCGCAGCGCCTTGTAGCCGCCCGCGACCCGGGGGCGGGTGATGCCGGCCTCGGCCAGCCACTGCTGCACTGTCTGGGAGCGCAGGCCGCCGCGAAAACAGTAGAGCAGGGCGTCGGGTTGCTGGCGCAACCTGGCCAGCCAGCCTTCCATGCGCGCGTCGCGCACCGCGCCTCCCACCAGTTGATGGCCCAGGGCGATGGCTGCGGCCTGACCCTCCTGCTTGTAACAGGTACCGACCCGGGCACGCTCCTCGTCCGTCATCAGCGGCAGGCTGACGGCGGTGGGAAAGGCCCCTTCCTTGAACTCGACGGGGGCGCGCAGATCGATGAGTGGAACCTCATCCAGAAAGATCCGGGCGTAATCCGTGGCCAGTGGCAGGGTACTCATTGGACAACCTCGATGAACTGGTTGCCGGTGCGGGCCTGCAACTGGCCGATGGGAGAGAGGGTCAGCCCTGCCTGTGCGGCAATGGCAAGGAGCTCGGCTTCACTTTCTTTACCGACGGCTACCAGCAGGCCGCCGCTGGTCTGCGGGTCGCACAGGATGCTGCGGGTGCGATCATCTATGGCGCCCAGCTTGTCACCATAGGAGTCGAAGTTGCGCAGGGTACCGCCTGGTACGCAGCCCTCACTCAGGTAGTAATCCACCTCGTCCAGCAGCGGCAGCGCCTTGAAGTCCAGACGGGCACTGACGCCGGAACCTTCGCACATCTCCAGCAGGTGGCCTGCCAGTCCAAAACCGGTCACGTCGGTCATGGCGTGCACGCCGGGTAAGGCGGCGAAGCGCTGGCCAATCTTGTTGAGGGTACACATGGCATCCGGGGCCAGTTGCTCATGCTCGGGCTTGAGCTTGCCCTTCTTCTGGGCGGTGGTGAGGATGCCGATGCCAAGGGGTTTGGTAAGATAGAGCACATCACCCACCTGGGCGGTGTCATTCTGCTTGATGGCGTCGAGTGGCACGATACCGGTCACTGCGAGGCCGAAGATGGGCTCGGGGGCGTCGATGCTGTGACCGCCTGCCAGAGAAATGCCCGCCTCGTGACACACCTGGCGACCCCCGTCGATCACCTGCTGGGCCACTTCAGGTGCGAGTATGTTGACGGGCCAGCCGAGGATGGCTATGGCGACGATGGGTTTGCCGCCCATGGCGTAGATGTCGCTGATGGCGTTGGTGGCGGCGATGCGACCGAAGGTGAAGGGATCGTCGACGATGGGCATGAAGAAGTCGGTGGTAGAGACGATGCCCTGGCCGTTGCCGATGTCGACCACGGCGGCATCATCCTTGCTGCTGTTGCCGACCACCAGGGTGGGGTCGTCAAAGCCCGGGATCTGGCTCTTCAAGATGGTGTCGAGCACCTTGGGGGAGATTTTGCAGCCACAGCCAGCGCCGTGGCTGTATTGGGTCAGACGAATGGAAGACATGCTTTCCCCTTGTGTGGGCAGACTTGTGTGTGCCAATAACTGCTGCGGCGCCGTCAAATGTGCGCGCAAAAATAGGGTGGCCCTGGCGGCCTGTGAACACAGTGATGTCAGGCTGCCAGGCAGGGCGGGAGGAGGGCAAGGATGCGCCGGCGAAGCCCCGCCGAGGACCACAGGACGGGCCATTATGCCACAGACGGCCCTCTTGATTCGAACTGTAATTCACACAAAGCGCAGGGGATTGTCGGGTTCAAAAAGAGCCGTACTGTTCGCCTTGCTCAGGCTAGTCCCACTTTGAGCCGCCCCGACGGCGTGCCGGTCTTGCATCGGGGCAGCATGTGGCGACGGAAACTAGCCAGCTTGCTCCATCACTGGTTGGGGAGCCTTGCCTAGCCGGCGCAGTCGCCGTTGCAGCGGCCGCTCCAGCAGGGTGTAGCTCAGCGCCGAGAGCCCGATCAGCACGGCGAGCATCAACAGGGTGGCCAGCACCCCCAGCAAGGGGTTGGTCTGGGCGTACCACCACGCGGTGAGCCCCGGCGCCAGAGAGTGGACAAGCTCGCAGCCGGTGAGCAACACCAGGGCGTGGAGCAGGTAGATGGAGTAGGAGAGATCCCCCAGCCAGTTGGTGAAGCGGTTGTCCAGGAGGCGCAGCAGCGGGCTCTGGCGATCGCCCTGGCAGGCGGCAATCCAGATCAGCAACACGTAGGCGCTGATCAGCAGCAGGGTCAGCTGCGGCGTCATGGTGAACTGCATCAGCGCGAAGGGGAGCAAAAAGGCGAGCAGCAGCGGCAGATCCCGCTGCATCATGGGCCACTGGCGGGCAGCCTTCACCTTGGGCAGCAGCCAGAGGCCGAGCACGAATTCACTCACCCCGCGCCCGATGGCCAGCGCTCCGCTGGTGACATCCAGGGTACCCCGGCTGTGCACGATAAAGGCCAGCACCGTCAGGGCCAGCAAAGGGGCGAGGTTGCTCCAGCGGCTGCGGGTGACGGCGAGGGAAATGAGCAGTGGAAACAGCAGATAGCTAATCCACTCCACGCTGAGCGACCAGGCGGCGAAGTTCCAGGTCAATCCGTGATCGGTCACCACCTGCAGCAGCAACAGGCTGCTTGGCAGCGCCTCGGCCGGGGTAAAGGGGGAACCAAAAGGAGGCATCCCCTCCCACTCCCACATCTTGAACAGGGGGCCGGCGTAGAAGCCAATCCCGTGGTGGGCCTTGTAGAGCTCCCAGCCCACCAGCAGCAGCAGGGTCACCAGGTAGAGGGGATACACCCGGGTCAGCCGCAGCCAGAGGAAGCGGCCATAACTTATGGTGCGGGGCGTGCGGGCGAAGGTCTCCCCGTAGACGTGGGCCAGCACCAGCCCGCTCAAGATAAAGAAGAGATCGACCCAGAGGTAGCCGTTCTCGATGAGTTGGGTGTGGCCGGCGATCGACTCCATCCACTGGGGGAAGAGCAGCAAGCGGGCGTGGAACAGCACCACCATCAGGGCAGCGATGCCCCGCAGCGGCGTCAACAGCGGCAATGATTGATTCATGACGGGATCCTTGATGATGTTCAGCTTGGCCTGACATCGATTTTTGTTGTGGTGCCGCTCATCAACCCTGATGAGTCGGCTGCCCCGGCTTGGCGGCCGCAGGCGGGATCACCCTACCTAAAAGAGAGTCATACGAGTGTGATTGCCGTCATGAATGGGCGTTTATCATCCCAAAACCAGCATGGGATAGGGACGCATCGAAAATAGAGAGGGGATCTAGACTAGGGAAGTCATCCCTCTGAGCGTCAGGAACATTCCCATGAAACTCTATGCCCACCCCTTTTCGTCCTACAGCCAGAAAGTGCTGATCGCCCTTTACGAGAATGCCACCCTGTTCGAGTACCGGAATCTCGAAGAGCCGGCGGCGAACGCCGAACTTGCCGCCCTCTGGCCACTCAAGCGCTTCCCGGTGTTGCTGGATGACGGTCGCTGCATCCTCGAGAGCAGCACCATCGTCGCCCATCTGCAGGCGCACCACCCGGGCCCCGTCTGCCTGATCCCGCCTGGCGATGCGGGTCTGGAGGTGCATATGCTGGAGCGCATCTTCGACAACTATGTGATGACGCCGATGCAAAAAGTGGTGCTGGATGCGCTGCGCCCGGTCGCGGATCGCGACCGCTATGGCGTAGCGGAGGCCCGCGAGATGCTCAATCAGATCTACCCCTGGCTTGATCAGCGACTGGAAGGACGCCACTGGATTGCCGGCGCAGACTTCACGCTGGCCGATTGCGCCGCCGCCCCTTCGCTCTTCTACGCCGACTGGGCCCACGAGATCCCGGCTGGCTATGGCCGTCTGCGTGCCTATCGCGCCCGTCTGCTCAATCATCCCTCCATCGTGCGGGTGGTGGTGGAGGCGAGGCCATTTCGACACTACTTCCCGCTGGGCGCGCCAGCGCGTGATTGAGCGGGATGACTTGTGGTGGGCGAGTATTGTCGCCCCAGGCAATGTGCGAGGCGGACAGGGGCATGGCGTGATCCATTGCAGGGGAAAACAGCAATATTCATTCAAATGAGTGGGCATGCATTTGTGGCTGATATTTCCCCGAGGATTCTTTAATGTTGATGCGTAATATTTCATGCTTTTGCATAAAAAAATGCCGGGCATGTCTCTGCTGGTGGGTTGTGTAGTGAAAGAGAGATGAGAATCGGGTTAACGATGCGGCAACCTTTGATTGAGGATGGCAGTCGTCAGTCGAAGAGGAGGGATGGGGGCAGCAATCGCTGTTGGTGGCAAAGTCGGGGGGAGGTTGTCTCTTTGGCGGCCGCATGAAAAAAGCCCGCTTTGATCGCGGGCTTTTTGATGACTAGCAGAACCCAGTCCTGGCCCGGATCTGGCACCGGGAACAAGGTGGCTGCGCTGGTCTGCTCGGCTTAGCGGGCGCGCACCACCAGCCCCTTGAGGTAGAAGCCTTCCGGATAGGCGGTGCCGATGGGGTGATCGGATGCCTGGGACAAGAGCTCCAGGATCTGGGCGTCGCGGCCGGCATCGAGGGCTGCATCGGCCACTATCTTCTGGAACAGGCTCTGCTCCATCAGGCCGGAGCAGGAGTAGGTCAAGAGCACGCCACCCGGCGCCAGCAGCTGGAAGGCCAGCATGTTGATGTCCTTGTAGCCGCGGCAGGCGCCCAGCAGCTGGGCCTTGCTCTCGGCAAACTTGGGCGGATCCAGCACGATGACATCGAACTTCTCGCCCTTTTCGCGATATTCGCGCAAGAGCTTGAAGACGTCGTGACGCACGAACTGGGTGTTGCTGGTATCGAGACCGTTCAGTTCGGCGTTCTGGCGGGCGATGTCCAGCGCATTCTGGGAGAGATCGACGTTGACTACCTCCTTGGCACCGCCCTGGAGGGCATAGACCCCGAAACCGCCGGTGTAGCAGAAGCAGTTGAGCACCCGCTTGCCTTCAGTGTATTTCGCTGCGGCAAGGCGGTTGTCCCGCTGATCCAGATAGAAACCCGTCTTGTGACCGTTACGAATATCTACCAGGATCTTGACGCCGCCGTTCTCCTCGATCACCACGGGGTCGGTCGGGGTCTCGCCATGGATGACGCCGGTGCGCTCCTTCAGCCCTTCCTTCTTGCGCACGGCCACGTCGGAGCGCTCATAGATGCTGCACTCGGGGTAGAGGGTACGCAGGGCTTGCGTGATCAGCTCGCGCTGGAACTCGGCACCGGCGGAGAGGATCTGGCACACCAGGAAGTCGGCGTAGCGGTCGATGGTCAGGCCCGGCAGACCGTCGGATTCGGCGGCGCACAGGCGATAGCCGGTGAGGCCCTGACGCTTGATGAGCCCGTCGCGGGACTCCTGCGCGTATTTGAGGCGACGGATGAAGAAGTCGAGATCGACGCTCTCATCCTTGTCGAAGGTCCAGACCCGGGCACGGATCTGGGAGCTGCCGGACCAGGCGCCACGGGCGAGCCATTTGCCGTCATGGGTGAAGATCTCGACGGTATCGCCGTCAACGGGGTTGCCCTGCACCCGCTCAATGCCCTTGGAGAAGATCCAGGGGTGGCGACGCAGCAGGGATTTTTCGCGGCCTTTGACGAGATAGATGGAAGCGCTCATGGGTAGTTGCCGATGGTAGAAAAGAAGGGGGCATATAGTAGGGGCTGTGAGGGTAGGCACGCAAGCCGCGTCTACCGGGATCCGTGCATCCACACGCGGTCAGGGTCGAACGGGCTGTTTCGCGCGTCCCCAGCGCCTGGCCCAGACATGGCAGGCCATCTGGACGATGGCCTGCCGGAGGGGGTCAGATCCGCAGGCCGGTGAGCGCCTGACCGAGTTCGCTGGCGGTTCCCTTGAGGCCGGTGGTGCCGGCGACCGCCGCGCTGGCGGACTCCTCCACCCGGCTTGCCTCGTGGCGCACCTTGTCGAGGTTGCGGGTGATCTCCTCGGCCACCGAACTCTGCTCTTCGCTGGAGGTGGCGATCTGGGTGCTCATCTCCAGCACCGCATCGCTGTGGTTGCTGAGCCGCTCGATGTCCATGCCCACCTCGGTGATGAGCTGCTGGCTGTCGGCGGCGCGCCCCACCGTCTTCTCCATGATGTCGTTCAGCGCCCCGGTACCGGCCTGGAGCTCCTCGATCATCTGCTGGATTTCCACCGTGGCCTGCTGGGTGCGGCTGGCGAGGGTGCGCACCTCGTCGGCCACCACCGCAAAGCCGCGTCCCTGTTCACCAGCCCGGGCCGCCTCGATGGCGGCGTTGAGGGCCAGCAGGTTGGTTTGCTGGGAGATGGCGTTGATGACGTTGACCACTTCGTTGATGCGATTGGCGTTGTGAGTCAACCGCTCGACCGCGCCCGAGGCATTGCCAATCTCGTCTGCCAGGGTGCGGATGGCGGTGATGGTGCGTGCCACCCGCTGTGCCCCGTGAGTCGCCTCGTCGCTGGACTGGCGGGTTTGCAGCAGGGTGTCATTGGCGTTGCGGGCCACTTCCCGGATGGCGGCGGACATCTGCTCCATGGCGGCGGCCAGGGAGTCCATGTGCTGTCGCTGGGCGCGGGCAAGCTGCTCGCCGTCGCTTGCATGCTCGCGAAATTCGTCTGCGGCCAGGGTAAGGGCATCGGCGGACTCTTCCACCAGTTGCACTATCTTGGGGGAACCGCAGAATTCGGAAAAAATCGTACGCTAAGCTAACGGTGTTCTCGTGACAGCTCTTTGACTAGGCTTT
>NZ_JAPCIQ010000102.1:0-11538 GCF_027707405.1 Aeromonas sp. QDB68
GGGCGTGCATCGAGAAGACAGATTATCCCATCCCGGCAGAACTGATGCCGTCAACCCCGTCCTGGTGAATAGATACCAAGGAAGGACATCCAATCAAGATGCGGATGACGGTGGTCGATGGTTTCAAAACCAAGTCCGTTGCTGATTGGGCAAAACGGCATATTGCCAGTGGTAGCGCGGTGATATCCGATGGATTGGCCTGTTTCAAAGCGGTCAAGGAGGCCAATTGTGAGCACCTGGGTGTTGTCACCGGGGGCAACCTGGACTGGCTGGATCATCCGGCATTCAACTGGGTAAACACGATGATAGGAAATGTGAAAAACTCGCTGCGGGGCAGTTGCCATACGCTCGGAGCGAAGCATTTACCAAGGCATCTTGCGGAATACTGCTTCCGGTTTAATCATCGTTTTGACCTCAAGAGCATGTTGGTTGAATTGGGGCATGCAGTCGTGGCAAGCCCTCCGATGCCATATCGGCTCTTGAAGCTGGCTGAGGGTCATGGGTAATCAGGAAACGCTATTTCCCCCTTGCACTGCTCCAAGGCAGGATAGGCAGCCAATATGCAAGATGAAGCCACGGACTGGCACGGTATTGGCTCCCCCTGTAATCCGCCGAGTCGAGTTCAGCGGGTCAGGAGCGCCATCAGGGATGATGGCGCAGCCGCAGTCGGCACAGGGATGTGCCGTCTGCTGCGCTCCGTCCGACCCGTTGGACGAGACGAGGGAACCCGCGAAGCGGGCGGTTTGCCGGGGGAGAAGACCTTTGGTGACTTTGGGTCTTTCCAAAGTCACTCGCCCCAGCCCGAAGGGCGGGCGAAACACCTTCGAGGGCAAGGCCCTCGCCCAAACAAAAACCGCAGCCCCAGGGCTGCGGTTTTCTTATTGGCTCAACCTGTTGGCACTAGGCGCCAACAGGGCCACCGGCCTTAGGCACGGCGCCAGCTGGTCTTGCCGGCGCTGTCTTCCAGCACTATGCCCATCTCGGTGAGACGGGCTCTAGCGGCATCGGCAGCAGCCCAGTTCTTGTCGGCGCGGGCCTGGTTGCGCTCGGCGATCAGGCGCTCGATCTCGGCGACCTCTTCGTCCGCTTCGTCACCCTTGAGGAAAGCATCCGGATCCTGTTGCAGGATGCCGAGCACGGCGCCCAGTTCCCGCAGACGGGCGCCCAGTGCGGCGGCAACGGCCATGTCTTCACCCTTCTGGCGGTTGATCTCGCGCACCAGGTCGAACAGGGCGGAGTAGGCTTCCGGGGTGTTGAAGTCGTCGTCCATCGCTTCTTTGAAGCGAGCCACCTGCTCGTCACCACCGGCGGCGGCAGCCGCCGGCAGATCGCGCAGGGCGGTGTACATCCGCTCCAGGGCGGCGCGGGCTTGCTTCAAGTTATCTTCCGAGTAGTTGAGCTGGCTGCGGTAGTGACCGGACATCAGGAAGTAACGGACGGTTTCGGCGTCATAGTGGGCCAGCACATCGCGGATGGTGAAGAAGTTGCCAAGGGATTTGGACATCTTCTCTTTATCCACCATCACCATGCCGCTGTGCATCCAGGTGTTGACGTAGTCGCCGCCGTGGGCGCAGCAGGACTGGGCTATTTCGTTCTCGTGGTGCGGGAACTGCAGATCCGAGCCGCCGCCGTGGATGTCGAAGTGGTTGCCAAGGTGCTTGGAGTTCATGGCGGAGCACTCGATGTGCCAGCCAGGACGGCCCGGGCCCCAGGGGCTGTCCCAGGTCGGCTCGCCCGGCTTGGACATCTTCCACAGCACGAAGTCGAGCGGATTGCGCTTGGCATCCACCACGTCGACCCGGGCGCCGGCCTGCAACTGCTCCAGATCCTGGCCCGAGAGCTTGCCGTAGTCGGCGTAGGACTCGACGATGAACATCACATCGCCGTTGTCCGCCACGTAGGCGTGCCCTTTTTCCAGCAGGGTTTCAACCAGGGCGATGATCTCGCCGATGTGCTGGGTGGCGCGGGGTTCGATGTCCGGGCGCACCATGCCGAGGGCGTCGAAATCCTGGTGCATGTCGCCGATGAGGCGCTCGGTGAGAGCGTCACAGGTCACGTGCGTTTCGGCGGCGCGCTTGATGATCTTGTCGTCCACGTCGGTGACGTTGCGCACATAGGTGAGGTCGTATCCTGCATAACGCAGGTAGCGAGCGACGACGTCGAAGGCGACGAAGGTACGGCCATGGCCGATATGACAGTGATCATAGATAGTGACGCCACACACATACATGCCCACCTTGCCCGGGTGGATAGGTTTGAATTCTTCTTTTTGACGAGTGAGTGTGTTGTATATCTTCAGCATCTTATGACCACTGCCTGTGAGTAAAATGGCCTGCCATTCTAACCGCATCCGGTATAGAAAACGAGGCAGAAAAAGCCCCCTCTCCCCCCTGCCATCTATGCCGCAGAGCCTTGATGGGCTAGAATTGCCACCACTTTATGCCATACACCTGCGGGCAACTTGCTGCCCGCGTCAAAATGAAAGGACAACTCATGGTTACTCTGCACACCAACCACGGCGACATCACCCTGACCCTGAACGCGGAAAAAGCCCCGGAGACCGTGGCCAACTTCCTGCAATACTGCCGTGACGGTCACTACGACAACACCATCTTCCACCGCGTCATCGACGGCTTCATGATCCAGGGTGGCGGCTATGCCCCGGGCTTCGAAGAGAAAGAGACCCGCGCTCCCATCAAGAACGAGGCGGCCAACGGTCTGTCCAACAAGATCGGCACCATCGCCATGGCCCGCACCATGGAGCCGCACTCCGCCAGCGCCCAGTTCTTCATCAACGTGAACAACAACGACTTCCTGGACTTCAAGTCCGCCACCACCCAGGGCTTCGGCTACTGCGTGTTCGGTGAAGTGACCGCCGGCATGGACGTGGTCAACAAGATCAAGGGCGTGAAGACCGGCAACTACGGCCGCATGCACCAGGACGTTCCGACCGAAGACGTCGTCATCACCAAGGTGACCCTTGCCGAGTAATCCCTGCCGGCCAGGCTCTGATACCACTGCGGCCCCGGCCGCAGTTTTTCCATCTGCCGCCCCCAACTGGCGCCGCCTCGACTATCTGGCCCAGGGCAACGCACGTCAGCGCTCGGCCCACGCCCTGCTGAGCGGCGGCCTGTGGAATGAGCTTGGCCCCCTGTGCAACGATCTGGCCCTGGTGAGCACGATCGCCATCGGGCTGGATAGGCCCGGCAGCGATCTCGACATCCTCTGCCAGCATCCGGACCCGGCCTTCCTTGCCGCGACACTGGCAGCACAAGGCTGGCAGGTGCGAAGCAAGGGCGAGCAGGTCTGGATCGCCGAGCAGCGACGCCACGGGCCAGATGGCCAGTGCTGGCCAGTCGAGCTCTACCTCACCCCTGATCCCCTCGAGATGTGTCATGGCTGGCGCCACCTCAGCCTGATGGCCGCCCTGCTTGAGCGCTTTGGCGCCCCCTTCCACCGGGAAGTGCTGCGCCTGCGTGTTGATGAAGGGCTCAAGGGGGAAGCGGCCATGTGCCGCCTGCTGGGTCTGTCCGGCGACCCTTACGAGGCGTTGCTGACCCTGGAGGACGTCAACCTTGCGGGGCTCTGCTGCCCTTCCCTCCCCCACCCGCTCGACGAGCAAGGTCACAGGCCTTGTCCGCACCCAGGCGGGACTCTCTTACCATGATGCCCAGGAACTCATGAGCACCCTCTTTATCAGTGACATTCACCTCAGCCAAGGCAGGCCCGACATGACGGCAGCCCTGGTGCGCTTTCTGGCCGAAGACGCGCCCGGGGCCGACGCCCTCTATGTGCTGGGGGATCTGTTCGAATTCTGGATTGGGGACGACGACCCCAACCCGCTCCACCGCGAGGTGGCCGATGCCTTTCTCGCCCTGAGCCAGCAAGGGGTGCCCCTCTATTTCATTCACGGCAACCGCGACTTCCTCTTGGGGCGCCAGTTTGCCAAACGGGCCGGCATGACCCTGCTCGGCGACCCCTGCGTCATCGAGCTGTACGGCGAGCGGGTGCTGCTGAGCCACGGGGATCTGCTCTGCACTCGAGATGAGGGCTACCAGAAGTTTCGCCGCATCACACAACTCAAATGGCTACGCTGGCTCTTCCTGCGCCTGCCGCTCTCGCGCCGCCAGGCCATCGCCCACAAGATGCGCGGCCAGAGCCAGATGGAGAATGCCCAGAAGAGCCAGATCATCATGGACGTGACCCCGGAGGCGGTGGACGACATGCTGCGCCAGCACGGCTGCCGCCTGATGATCCACGGTCACACCCACAGGCCCGCCATCCACGACTTCACCCTGGATGGGCGTGCGGCGCGGCGCATCGTGCTGGGAGACTGGTTCGAGCAGGGGTCGGTGCTGGTCTGCTCCCCCGCCGGGCAGCGCCTCGACACCCGCGCGCTCGGCTGAGGCCCTCTGCCTGCCATGGTCAGGAGCGAGTCTCATATGACCGTTTCTGACTCACGCCGTGCTGTGGCGGGATACAAGCTGGATCCCTGCATATACTCTGGTTCTCTGCACACAACGAGGAGAAGACCATGGGATTTCTTACTTGGGTGGTACTGGGACTGATCGTCGGCATCCTGGCCAAATGGATCATGCCGGGCAAGGATGGCGGCGGTTTCTTCATGACGGTGATCCTGGGGGTAGTCGGTGCCATGGTGGGGGGCTATGTCAGCACCCTGCTCGGGATGGGAACGGTCACCGGCTTCAACCTGCCGAGCATCATCATCGCCACCGTTGGCGCCCTGATCGTGCTGTTTGTCTACAACAAGCTGCGCAGTTGAGGCGCAGCCACCCATCGATGCGAGGGCGCCACTGGCGCCCTCGCTGTTTTCTGCCCCGCTGGCGCCAGCTTGCTGCGACTACCCGCTCTCATCCCCCGTGCCTTAGCCCGGCCCGGGCTTGCATCATTTCTAGTTGAGGCGTCTAATAACCCCCATGCCAACCAGCGACGCTCTGCCCCGCCGCCCTCGCGGCCGCCCTGCCCAGCACGGGCACACCTATGCCGACACCCGGGATCTGTTGATCCGCCGGGGCATGGAGCTGCTGACCGAGCAGGGAATCGCCGCCACCTCCATCGAGCGGGTGTTGCAGTCGACCGGGATCCCCAAGGGCTCCTTCTATCACTACTTCGCCACCAAGCACGACTTCACTCTGGCGGTCATGGATGCCTATCACCACTACTTCTGCCGCAAGCTGACGCGCTATCTGGAGGATGAGAGCCTGCCCCCCCTGGCCCGTCTTGTTGCCTTCGTCGACAGCGCCTGCCGGGGCATGACCCGGTTTGCGTTCCAGCGGGGCTGCCTCGTGGGCAACCTGGGTCAGGAGGTGGTGCAGCTCTCCCCCGAGCTGTGCCTGCGCCTCGAGCAGATCCTCCTCGACTGGGAGGTGCTGCTCACCCGCTGCCTGAGGGATGCGGTGACGGCGGGGGAGCTGCCCCCTGATTGTGACTGCCCTGCCCTCGCCCATCAGTTCTGGATCGGCTGGGAAGGGGCCGTACTGCGCGCACGCCTGGTGGGCGATACCGAGCCCATGCTCTCTTTTCTCAATTTTTTCATGAAGTTAGCAAAGTGATTTTTTTACGACGATTAATAGTCAGTCAGTCCAATTAATGGGAGTAGACAAGATGTTCAACGGTATTCTGATCGAGAAAGACGAGGCGGGTTATCGCGCCAGCTACCAGAGCCTCTCCGAGGAGATGTTGCCTGCCGGGGATGTGACCGTGGCGGTAGAGTGGTCTTCCCTCAACTACAAGGATGGCCTGGCCCTCACCGGCGCCTCCCCTGTGGTACGCCGCTTCCCTCTGATCCCCGGCATCGACTTTGCCGGTAC
The DNA here is from genome assembly GCF_027707405.1 of Aeromonas sp. QDB68. Lineage (NCBI taxonomy): Bacteria > Pseudomonadati > Pseudomonadota > Gammaproteobacteria > Aeromonadales > Aeromonadaceae > Aeromonas > Aeromonas sp. QDB68. The sequence continues at coordinate 5,832 of NZ_JAPCIQ010000102.1, forward strand.
CGTGCTGGAGAGCCAGCATCCCGACTGGCACCCCGGCGACAAGGTGGTGCTCAACGGATGGGGCGTGGGCGAGACCCACAGCGGCGGGCTGGCGGAGCGGGCACGGGTCCGGGGCGACTGGCTGGTTGCCCTGCCTGAGCGCATCCAGCCCCGGGACGCCATGGCCATCGGCACCGCAGGGTACACCGCCATGCTCTGCGTGATGGCGTTGGAGAAGCACGGCATCACCCCCGGTGACGGTGACATTCTGGTGACGGGCGCCAACGGCGGCGTGGGCAGCGTGGCGATCACCCTCCTGGCCAAGCTGGGCTATCGGGTCGTGGCCGCCACCGGGCGGCTGCACGAGGCCGACTATCTGACGTCCCTCGGCGCCGCCGAGGTGATCGATCGCGCCGAACTGGCCACGCCGGGACGCCCGCTGGGCAAGGAACGCTGGGCCGGCGTCATCGACACCGTCGGCAGCCACACCCTGGCCAATGCCTGCGCCACTACCCGCTACGGCGGCGCCGTGGCTGCCTGCGGTCTCGCGGGAGGGATGGACTTCCCCTCCACCGTCATGCCCTTTATCCTGCGCGGCGTCACCCTCTATGGCATCGACAGCGTGATGGCACCGCGCCCGCTGCGCCAGCAGGCCTGGGCCCGACTGGCCGAGGATCTCGACCTGACCCGCCTCCATCTCCTCACCCGGGAAGTGCCCCTCTCCCAGGTCGTGACCCTGGGGGATGCCTTCCTGGCAGGCCAGGTGCGCGGCCGGATCCTGGTCAATGTCCAGGGGTGATGACTGACGCGATATGAGCCGGCTCGCCTGACCACGTCAGGCGAGCCTCTTTGTGTCCCCCTATTCAGGTCATGGAACTGAGCCGGGATGCAAACCCCATCAGCAGAACGCCTGCCCCTGGGCAGACGTTCGTGAAGGTCAAAACATCAGAAGGCCGCTTCATCAGTGCATAAGGCGCTCAGCTAACCGATCACCGAACAGCATGATGACGAGCCCGGTCAGCATGACCAACATTCCACCCAGCTTTATCAAAGATACCGGACGCTGGATGGTGCCAAGCAGACCAAAATGGTCGATGACCTGGGATGAGAGCAACTGTCCGACGATGGCCAACCCAAGCAGGGCTGACAACCCGATCTTCGGTGCGAGCACGATGTAGCTGAACAGCGCGCAAGCGCCGATCAGGCCGCCGGCCAGACTCCACAGAGGCTGTGATGGAATGGCCGCAAGCGAGGTGAATAATCCGCCACGCAGCAGCGAGAAGACCCCGAGGCTGAATGCACCGGCCGCAAAGGAGAACAATGCGGCGGTGACCGAATCGCCCCCGAGTCCTCGTGCCAGCTGGCTATTCAGAGTTGTCTGCAGCGTGATCCCGAGACCTGCGGCAAAAGCGATGACGTAATACAGCGTGCTCATGGGTTGCATACCTGTCAGTGTGCATGTGCCAGCGGCAGGAAGGCGTCAGCAAAAATGTCAGGCTCATACCCGGCGGCGGCAAACAGATGCTCACGGGACTCATCAATGGCGGCGCGAAGGCGCGTGCTGTCTACGCCCAGCACCTTGCCATGCTGCTTGACGATGCGCCCGCCAATAATGACGGTATCAATGTTGCTGCGCTCTGTCGCATGCACCACGGTGCCAAAGGCATTGCCGGACGGGTAGAGGTTGATGTCGCCAGCATTGATCAGAATGAGATCCGCCTGTTTTCCTGGCGTCAGGCTCCCTACCTTGTCCAGCAGCCCTGCACAGGCAGCACCATCGACAGTCGCCGATTTGAGAAGTTGGGCAGCCGGCAGCGTGGTCAGCGAGTGGTCGGAGCCGCAACAGTGCTGCTGATGTATGCCCATCACCCGTTGCAGGTAAAATGCCACGCGCATTTCCATAAACATATCAGTACTGTAAGAGGTTTCATTGTCGACGCTGAGGCCAGGGTTGATGCCATGACGCTGCGCCGCCTGGATGGCAAACATACCGTCCTCGATGCCATAGTGCGCATCGGAGCGCGGGCAGACATTCACCCGGACACCGGCTTCTCGCAGGATCTTCCATCCCTCATCTGGCAGTGACGTGCAGTGATTGAAAATATTGTCCGGGCCGAGCAGACCGCGCCGATGCAGTGACTCCAGCTCAGACGCCATAAAAGAACCAAAGAATTCAGTGACGATCGGCAGCCCCAGCCTGCGAGCCTCGGCCCACAATGCAGGCTCCAGCTGGGCCATGACAGCAAGGGAAACCAGGCTCTCTGGGTTGTCCTTGAAATATTTCTCTTGCAGGCGTTGCCAGTTACCCGGCCAATGAGCCTTGTCCCATTCCCCCGATACCGGTGCGCCGGAGGCGTGTATGGCACGGATCCCTGCATCCAGCAGGGCCTCGACGGCGGCGTCCGAATGGGCTGCGGTGCGGCTGTTATGGGAATTGTCAATGACGGTGGTGATGCCTGCATCAATGCAGCCCAGTGCCGTCAGCAGGTTGCCGATATACATATCGGCAGGGCGATAGTACTTGGCGAAAGAGAAGTGCGTGGCGTTGCTGTAGTCTTCCAGACAAGTGGCATTCGGATTGATGCGGCGCAGTTGTCCCTCCCAGGAGTGGCGATGAGAATCCACCATCCCCGGCATGGCGATTATGTTCGTAGCATTGATGATACGGGCACCATTCGCCTCCAGATTCTCGCCTATGGCCGTAATGGTTGATCCACTGATCAGAATGTCTCCACGTTCAATGTTACCCACGCTCTCATCCATGCTGAGGATCGTGGCTCCCTTGATCAAGATTGAATCTGGTATTACATCTTGATTATTAACAATATTTCTAACGTATCCGGTCATTTCAAGAGCCTCTATTCTAGCCAATGGCAAAAAGATACGGCACTCTATTACCCTGAAAAAGATGACCAAACTGTTTTCATAATTCATGATCTTCGAATAATCATGGGAACTATCGGTAGAGTTATCGTCTCAAGGGAGAAGGGCTGTGGATCGTATTCAGGCTATGCAGATCTTTATGCGGGTTGCTGAGACCGGAAGCTTCGTGCAGGCAGCAGAGACCCTCTCACTGCCTTCCTCGACAGTCAGCAGTACGATTAAAAACCTCGAAAAATACCTGCAGGTGCGCCTGCTGAACAGAACAACGAGGCGGGTGAACCTCACCCCTGAAGGCCTGCAGTATCTTGGCCAGTGCAGGGAAATACTCTCATTGATTGAACATGCCGAGTCCAGCCTGACGGAGGCTATCAAGCGGCCACAGGGGCGTTTGCGGGTTGATATGCCGAGCGGGATAGCACATTCCATCGTCATGCCGAATCTCAGAGACTTTCACCAACGTTATCCAGATATCTACCTGATGATAGGTGTGAGTGACCGGCAGGTTGATCTTGTTCAGGAAGGTGTGGACTGCGTGATCAGAACAGGAGAGCTGAATAACTCCACCCTTGTTGCTCGTCCCCTTGGCCGGTTTCGGTGGGTAACCTGCGCCTCGCCTGAATACCTTCACGAAAACGGTGTTCCCCAGTCCCCTGAAGAACTGTCTATGCACCAGGCGGTCCACTACTTTTCGGGCCTCGCCAGGCATGCAAACGAAATGCGCTTTGTCCGCGGTAAAGAGACTCTATCGGTTACTGTGAGCGGCACCGCAGCCGTCAATGACACGGGGCTTTATATCAAGATGTGCCTCGATGGCTTTGGCCTCATCCAGCTTGCCGAGAATGTTGTACTGGAGCACCTGCAGGCAGGAAGGCTCATCGAGGTGCTAGCAGATTGGCAACCGCCATCGGTGCCAGTCACATTGCTCTATCCCCATCAGCGTTTTCTGTCTCCTGCCGTGCGTGCATTTGCTGACTGGATTGCCGAACTTGTCCACAAGACCAGCCCGGGAAAATGAATACAACCATAGGATTCAAATCTGTTTGCTGGCCAACGAAACGCGAGGCCCAGGCGCCATAACAAGCCGCGCTAGCTTCAGTACCAAAGACCATCCCTAGACAACCTCGGCGCAGTGTCAAGACACATCTGCTTGCCTATGTCGGAGCACTCAGCCAGCCGATTACAGCAAATCACAGGGAGCAACAAGTCACCTGGACAGGAAATGGCCAATTCAGCAAAAGTGGGAAAGAAATTCTGGGGGGGGTAAAACAAAAACGACGCAATGAAGCGTCGTATCTGTTTAATCTGTAAGGCTTTTTCTTCAATTTTAATGGTGCCTGAGGCTGGAATCGAACCGGCACGACGCGAACGTCGAGGGATTTTAAATCAAAGGAACTCGTTTGCATCTCATTGCATGAAATAGCAAGTAGATGGAGCGAGTAACACCTCAAGTTCGCAACAAATCGCACCCCGTCATAGAACATCGCATAACGCTTATCACAGAATTCGCAAAGATACGCCGCCGTGTTGGTCTTGCCCCCGATCTGATAATCTGAGCCTTCGCATTTGCAATCGTTTCAGTCGGAGTCCCCCATGGCAGCCTATTCCCCTCCCTTCACCCTGACCCACGCCATGTTGAGCCGGGTGGCGGAGATCGCAGAATTGGTGGGGCAATGGCGCTCGACGCAGAGCTCGCAAGTCCCCATGCTGCGCCGGGAAAACCGGATCCGCACCATCCAGGCATCCCTGGCTATCGAGCACAACACCCTGAGCCTGGATCAAGTCACGGCAGTGATCGACGGCAAACCTGTACTGGGATTGCCCCGTGAGATCCAGGAGGTGCGCAATGCGTTTGCCGCTTATGAAGCAATGTCGGCTTGGGCCCCTACCTCTTCTGCGGATTTGCTCAGGGCCCATGGACGTTTGATGCACGGGTTATGCGATGACGCAGGGCAATGGCGTAGCAGTGGGGTCGGCATCTATCGAGGTGAGCAATTAGTGCATATGGCTCCCCCCGCGACTCAGGTTCCGCGTCTGATGGAACAACTGATGCAATGGTTGGCAGAAACAGAGGCCCATCCCTTGATCGCCTCTTGTGCCTTGCACTACGAGTTGGAGTTTATCCACCCCTTTTCCGATGGAAATGGTCGTATGGGACGCTTGTGGCAAACGGTGATCTTGAGCCGTTGGCAACCAGTGATGGCCTTCCTGCCGGTGGAAGCGATCATCAAAGAGCGCCAAGAGCACTACTACCACCAATTAAGTCAGGCCGACAGGCTGAGTGACTGCACCGATTTTATTCTGTTTCTGCTAGAGGCGCTGCGAGATGCGTTGGCCGAAGCGATTACCGCACAGCCGACATCTCAGCCCACCCTGCCAGAAAAAGTGAGGGTAGAAACGCCGGTAGAAATGAAGGTAGAAATGCGGGCAAAAACACCGGATGCAGTGTTGGCGCTCTTAGCGAGCGAGCCTGCCCTGACCCTGACACAAGTAGCCGAGCGAATAGGCAAATCGACCAGCACGGTGGAGCGAGCAGCTGCCGCATTGGTTAAAGCGGGGCGATTGCGCTTTGTTGGTCCGCGCAAGGGTGGGCATTGGGAAGTGTTGTCATAGGACTGCTTGCTAAGGCCACCGAGTGAGTTGCTACAGCCGCCCAGCTTCCAGGTCGCATCAGTAAACATATAACCAGCCAAGTAAACCCAAGCGCAACGAACCCCATTTGCGCACAAAGGAGGCGCAGTAACTCTCTGTTTTATCTCACTAACACCACAAGGGAAGGTGCGAACAAGTCCCTGATATGAGATCATGTTTGTCATCTGGAGCCATGGAACAGGGTTCATCATGAGTC
>NZ_JAPCIQ010000103.1:0-5758 GCF_027707405.1 Aeromonas sp. QDB68
TGATGCTCTCGGAGACTGCGCTACAGGATCAGATCACCGAGATGACAGATAGTTCCCCGATTTGAGCAACAAGGCCCCTGGAAGCCGATGTTTTTGATTAATCCTTTTGTTAACACAGAATGTTCCTTTATTTAGCAATTACTCACACTTTTACAGCGTAAATGACCACCCAGAGCGTCAAATCCTCTCCATTGCTCTGGCGGTGCGCTTTATCTCATATTTGCTCCCCGTTTTACATCAGAATCCGTTAACGAAATGCATTGATAACTTTATGAGAAAGTAAAGCCTCAAAATAGACACGGCTGTTTTTGCTCCTTTTACCATGACAACATCCAAAACAGTGTGCTACGTTGGCTCTGCAAACGTGCATACAGGGAAGAAAAGATGCTGAAAGTTAACGAGTATTTTGACGGAAATGTTAAATCCATCGGTTTCGAGCAAAAAGGTGAGAAAGCTACCGTTGGTGTGATGGAAGCGGGCGAGTACCTGTTCAATACCGCCGCCCCGGAGCGCATGACGGTGATCAAGGGCGCCCTCACCATCCAGCTGGCCGACGAAGATGAGTGGCACACCTACCAGCAGGGAGAATCCTTCGACGTGGCCGGTCACTCCTCCTTCAAGCTGGAAGTGAAGATCGCCTCCGCCTATCTGTGCGAGTTCCTCGACTGATGTATCACGGGCGCCATGGGATGCCGAGCGGTTCCCCCATGGCGCGTCTCTCCCGCGCCCATTTCCCTACCGCCATCACACCCCGCTATCTCCCCCCTTTTCAACGACTACAAAAAATTTACAATGTTTAGACGAAATCCATAATTGGAGTACGTCATGATCAGTGTCTTCGACATGTTTTCCATCGGGATAGGCCCCTCCTCCTCCCATACCGTGGGACCGATGCGGGCCGCCTGCGCCTTCATCCAGACCCTCAAAGCGAACGCACTCCTCTCCCGTACCGGACGCGTCGTCGTCGAGTGCTACGGCTCACTGGGCCAGACCGGCAAGGGGCACGGCACCGGCAAGGCCATCATCCTGGGACTGGCCGGATTTGAACCCGAATCCGTGGACATCGAGGCCATTCCCGCCTTCCTCGCCCAGGTAGAGCAGACCCAGACCCTCTGCCTTGGCGGCGAGCAACCCAGCGAATTTCCCCGCATCGGCGCCATCCTGCAAAATTGCATCTAACTGATCGCCTAGTTGCATAGCAACTGATCGGTTGTTTGCATTCGACTTGCACACTCAGTTGCATTGGAAGTGATCACCGGTTTGCATTCAGTTGCGCACTCGCAAGTGCGCAAACAGCCTTTATTATTTCTCTTCCTTTTTTGCCCTGACTTTGCGCATCGATTCACCTTTCAAATTGATACTATGAGACCGATGAACAATGCGATCCAATATGGCGTCTGCAATTGTCGGGTCACCAAACAAGTCATACCATTTTTCCGGTGGATACTGGCTGGTGATGATTAATGCCCCTTCCTGTGATTGTTGATCGAAAATTTCCAGCAATATTGGCCCGATTTGCGGATCGATCCCTCCAATCCCTAAGTCATCAAGGATCAGCAAAGGTAGTTTGGAAAGCTGGCGACGCTTTTTAGCTAATGTTCCATCGGTTCGACAAAGGCTTAATTCCTCAAACAAACGGGTCGCAGTCGTGTAATAGGCGGCAATACCCAACCGGCATGCTTGTTGACCAAACGCACAGGCCAGCCAGCTTTTACCTGTGCCTGTTGCGCCTGTCAGGATCAGATTTTGTCTCTGTTTCATCCACTCACACGAGGCTAATGTCTGGAGCTGAAACCGATCTAATCCGCGGCTGCTGCGATAATCCACATCTTCCAGTACGGCCTGATTGTAACGTAATTTAGCTTGTTTCAGTAACCGGCTGATCCGCCGGTTATCCCGGTTAGATATTTCTTCATCCAGTAACAAACCGAGTCGCTGTTCAAATGGGATCTGAATACTCTCCGGTTGATTTTGCTGTTTCACTAAGGCCGAGGCCATGCCGTGCAAACCCAACTCGATCAGTTTTTGCGTTGTAGTGGTCAGACTCAGCATTGCTCACTCTCCTCATCTAGAAGGCTGAAATAGTCGGCACCCCGCAGGTTTTCATGCGCCGGTGTGGTTGTAACCTGAGGTTGTGTTCGTTTGTAGCGTTCATGCTTTAAAATGGAATTGAGACGTTCAAAGGTCAGAATATTCCGTTCTAACGCGTACTGACAGGCGGCTTCCAGCCGATCAGTCCATGCTTCTCTGCGCACTGCCCGCCGTAATGCCCGGACACCTTTCAGTCCATTGGCAAAATCCCGCCGCTCCTGAAAATTTCGTTTTACAAATTCCGATGTGGCTGGACCAATGTCCTCTGCCCATTGAAGTAATGCTTCTTGTGTATCCAGAAAATGATGCTGATGATGTGAGGGCTGATGATTGGGATCGGTCGTAAATCCTGATGTCTTATCAATGCTGTGTGTGGCCACTTTTCGGCGCTGAAAATAGATATCCAGCTGGTTTTCATTGGCCCGGAGATCCACTAACTGATGCGTCAATGTATAGGGAACTGAATAGTGCCGCTCGCCAAAACGGACGTGATAAAATTCATCAACCCGGACTTGATGACGCCACTGGCTATAAGCATAACGTTCATGGCTGAGAGGTCTTAATGCCTGACGATCCTGCTCTTTAAAGCGATCTATCCGGCTTTTGGGATAGGTGCGTGTGACTCTGGCATTGAGCTTTCCCATCCAGAACGCTAGCGCCTGATTGAGTTCTTCAATATGGAAGAATGACTGATGCCGAAGCCGGGCCAGCACCCAGCGCTGTACGATTTGAACGCCCACTTCAGCCAGTGATTTATCTCGCGGTTTTCGCGGACGAGCAGGCAAGATGATAAACTCGTAATGTTCTGCGAATTCTATATACGCGGAATTCAGTTGAACACTGGTCGGAGTGTTTTTTGTTACTGCTGATTTCAGATTATCTGGCACGATATATCGCGGAACCCCGTCAATATGTTCCAGCATACGGATATGGGCTTGCAGCCAGTTAGCAATCGTCTGGCTCGGAACAGCGGTTGCGAACAAATATCCGGAGGAACCCAGCGTTCCGACAAAAATCTGCGCCTGACTGATTTCACCGGTATCAGGGTCAATGATCGGCATGGTTTTGCCACAAAAATCGACAAATAACATCTCGCCGGGCTGATACACAAAACGTAGACTCAGTTTGCAACGTTTCAACCAGGCTTTGTAGTTTCGGGTAAAGTGCGCATACGAAACCCCATTGCGGACAACCTCCCGGTATTCATCCCAGAGTAGTTCCAGTGTGACATCCCGCTTCTTTAATTCTTCATGGATCAACGGCCAATCCGGTTGTGGTTTGCGGATCGTTGCTTTCTTGGTCTCTCCCCAGAGCATTTTATCCAGCGTGTCATTATCCAGCGCTTTCAGATCATCCCAGTTTTTGTGATTAAACCGGAGTAAGTCCCGTACATTCTTAACTGTATTCGGTGATACGCCAGCCGTAATACCGATCACCCGATTGGTATTACTTTCATCATGAATCAGACGGATCACTTGCCGCAATTTGTCAGTGGGTAGTTTCATTGTCGTAAGCCCTCGCAGGCAGACGTTTTCAGGTCTGCCACGATAAAAATGATGAGAATTGCAGAGGGATGACTTGACGAGATCATCGGTCAGATTGACAATGAAATAGTCAGGTGGGCACTTGACTAAATTCAGCGAAAGCCTGAGGCAGCCACCTCGGGCTTTTGTCTTTCTAATGCTCTGCGATGAAAATTTAATGTCTTTATTGATTATTTCAGTCGCATGGTGAACCTCCTTCAGTGCTCTCTTCGACATTCATTCTGGCTTTTGCGATCCAAACCGCCACATCTCGCGATAAGGCAAAATAACCACTACGCTCTGGGATCTTAAAAATCGGGACCGGGATCGTTTTTCGCTGAATGGCTTTTCGCCAGGCATCCGTTGACGGATACCCCAATAGTTTCCACAACACTCGGCTCGGCAACATCAATCCGTAACGCTCCGTTAATACGGCCTCTAATTCCGAGGTCAATTCATCTAAAGGTGGCATGGGTCACTGTCAGTCATGGAAAGTGTTTATAGCCTAGCAATTCAGAAAAAAATCCACCATCCCATAGGATTTTCATGAATTCTGACTGTATTGTTAATGCTTAACCAACTGAAATATCTATAAATAGATGGCATTGCAGTGGTTTCGCTGCAACAGGAGAAAGCGGAATGGGTAAATCAGGTAAGCCTCGTCATGCAGTGGATATCTTCCGGGTTCGTTATTGGTATACCGGCGTAACGCGGGAATTAAAATTTGATACGGCCTATCAGGCAGAAAGGCAGATAGAGCCGGAACATTTTCATGTGCAGGATCTGCGCACCGTTTATCCGGGCAAATGGCGTCGATATGCAGTGGGTGAAAATACACCGCAGAAGAAGCTGGTCATGGCGGTCGATTTACTGGCAAAAGGGTCTGCGCATGAACTAACTCATCCGTTATGGTTGATTTTAAAAAAACTAAATTCAGAGAAGTTTAAAGCTGAGTCGTATCTTCGCCTTCTAAACCCCTCTATCCAGTCCATCGTGATGCGATCTGGGACTGATCGCTTAGGCGCGCCACTTGTCTGGATCCCTTATTCAAATTTTAAAGCCGATGTCCTCTTACGACGAGGTACGTTGGATGCGCTCTCGGTACTGGTTTTATACTGGCATCGGGCAAAAATGCAGGATGACAGGGAGCAAACAGAAGCCGTAGCCACCGCGATATATCATATGCTGCTAATAATCGGTTGGGATATCAGAAACCGGCAGCTACATCGCGAATTATTCTCTATATTCAAAGCTGAAATCTTTGATAAGACAGGTTGGAAAGACGGTCTTTTTGCGACCGACAGTAAAACATTTGAACTCAGTATTTGTTTATTACACCATGGTGCAGAGTCGGATCCCGGTAAAAAAGCCCTGAATACCGCAGTTTGGAAAAAAGAAAATCAACGGATACAGGCGTTATTAGCAGGGAAGATGGGGTTTGATATCCTTTTTGCGATGAAGCCGTTTTGTGTACCCACATGGCAGTTTGGGCCGCCGAGCCGCAGTCATTTAGACCATTGGGCTGTGATCCGAGGTTATTGGGCCTGGGGATGGCGTTGTCTTCTGAATGGTCACAAGGAAACTATCCCAGACCGGGATGTGAGAATATCTGATCCTGATTTTAATCGACTCTTAACTCAGCAACGTTATGTTTTGTCATGGTTCAATGACCGACCGGGGTTCTTGTCGCTTGGCACCGAAAGTAAAAAACGGAACATCACATGATCTGCAATGTTCCGCGCATTGTTTATTCTGGAGATCCAGACAAACTTACTTCCAGTTGGCAGCCAATACGGCTGATAGCTGATCCTGATAGTTCTGCGGTAATGTCGTCTGGCCAGCATCTGGCGGGGTGAAAGCCGCCATTGCTTGGACGAGATATTCTACCTGGGTATCGAGTAATACTTTACCGTCACCACTCTTCAATTGCTCGACGTGGTAAACCGAGTTGGAATACCAGTTTTCAACTGTGACAGATTCAGTTGTACCTATGATGTTAACTTTCAGATTGTTACCTATCTGCTGTAACCATAGTTGGTCGGCTCTAACATCTGCGCCAAACACGAGCTGGTCCGTCTTGCCGTAGCTGTAGTAGTCGTAGTCGCGGATGACGTCCTGACCGTCGCCCCGGTTGAACAGGTAGG
>NZ_JAPCIQ010000103.1:5854-11432 GCF_027707405.1 Aeromonas sp. QDB68
GTCCGGGTCGTTGATTTTGACTACCAGGTTGTTGCCGGAACGGCTTACGAACAGGTCACTCGCCACAATGCCCGCGCCGAACATGAGCTGGTCCGTCTTGCCGTAGCTGTAGTAGTCGTAGTCGCGGATGACGTCCTGACCGTCGCCCCGGTTGAACAGGTAGGTGTCGGCGCTACCGCCGCTTTCGATGCGGTCGTTGCCGGTGCCTCCCGTGAGCGTATTGGCGGTATAGCCGTACGGATTGTCCGCTTTGATGACGTCGTTACCGCTACCCCCGTCGATGGTGTTGCTTCCAGCGGAACCAAAGGTGATCGTGTCGTTGCCTTCTCCACCCAGCAGCGTGTTGGTACCGCTGCCACTATCGGTAATGACGTCGTCCCCAGCACCGCCGTCGATGGTGTCGCTGCCGTTGCTGTCGGTGATAGTGTCGTTGCCGCCGTAGCCATATACCATGTCGTTCCCTGCATTAGCAAAGACCACATCATTAGAATTGGTGCCGAACAATTTATCACTTCCATTAGAACCCAAAAACTCAATATTTGATGCCCCTTGAGTTAAAATGATCTGCCCATCATTAAATGATATTTTTTTATTTTCCCCAGTTAAATCAACTTTAACATTGTTAAAACTCAATGCGGATTGTAATCCGGTCAAATCATCGCCTGACAGTGAGTATATTGAGTCCGCGATAAATTCATATAATCCAACTATTTGGGCATTGGTAACTTTTTTTATAGCAGATGAAAAATCAAGAGCATCAGCTAACAAAGATGGGGTGAGTGGTGTCTGTGTGAAATGATCTATTACACTAGTTAAATCAAGGTCAAATTGATTTCCATTAAAACTTAAGCGTATTTCATCGAAATAATTTTTTAGTCTAGTCTGACCTACCAGCTCAAAATATATCATTTTGGTCATTAGACTATATCCATTATTAATTAACTCTGTTGGTATCTGGATGGATATACCCCCTGTTCCAGCAGAAATACCCCAAGGCATTCTCTGTCCATAGTAAGCCTCAAGCGCATATAGTTTATCCATCATTGGGCCAGATATAAATTTATTGTATTCATTATAATAAGTACTGGTTTTTGCCCAAGAGAAGAAAATGCCGTCAATTAATTCAAGCTGTTTATTTCTATCTGTGGTCGCTTGAAATGCTTCAACTAAATCCTTTAAGGAATCATTCATTTCCATTGCTTCATGTAAGTCTCTGACTGTTCCAGTTCCTCGCATGTTTGGCATCGCAGCGACTGAGTCTGATATGGGAATAGGATTAACAAATATTCGATCAAAATTATTACTGGTCAAGATAACGCTTTCTGTAATATGTTTGTCACCATTATTATCGATGTAAACGCCTTGTAGATTATCGTAGGATAGTGGTATGGCATTTATACCTAAATCACTTAAAGTGAATAGCTCGTCATTCTGACTTATGCCATCGCTATTAGTATCGCGCCATACTTTGAGTTCATTATAAATCTCATCCTCTTCATTGATTATATTGTCATTGTTTTTATCGTAGGTTGCCAAGGCTGCATACCCATTGGATGGTCTTCCTCCGCCATCAACAGGAGTATGGTCACCAAATAGTTCTGTGCCGTTATCAATATTCCCATTATTGTTCCGGTCTAAAACTAACAACCCATCTTCTGGAGAAACCCATTGACCGTTGTTTGCGATCCCGTCTCCATCGTGGTCATAATAGACATTATCAATGAGATGAACACCATCACCATTTAGATCCAGTACCAATGGATCTCGGCGGACGGGAGGTTCAGGTCGCCAATTATATAGTGAATTTAGAGCATCTTCGGTTAAATCGTAAAACGGATCCAGATAACCATTTTCTTTTAACTCGTCATATACTGCATAAAATATCGCTGATGCACCTAATATAGCGACAGCCCCCAGAATTGCAGTCGCACCAACAGAAGCAAGGCCGAACGAACCGACTAAACCTAAAACCGCATCACCAATTAGAGCCCCACCGACTATACCGGCAAATGAATCTGTCAATGCTTCGGAGAATTGATCTACTGTTTTGATATCTTCACTGATATATAAACCATACGCTAAATTTGCAGCAGCGACTGCTGAGCCAAAGATACTGGAAGACACAGCTTTTGATATTGGACTGTATTTAGCGAGTTCTCTTGTTTTTGATAACTCATATGTTGAGTCCCATATTTTACTTGGATTATCAAGTTGATTTATTGTCTCACCATAGAATTTTGCAAAAGCAGCTCCTGGGGCACCAAGATAATCTCCCCATTCTAAATCTTGCTGATCATATAGTGATTGAACTGCGCTAATACCCTTATTTTTTATAAGATCTAGGAATTGCTCTATACCGTCTTGGCTAATTCCTACATTATTATTTCCTTCCATAGTAAACCCTTTTATTTGTTAAATTTAATCACTAGTATCCGCACTAGATAAAGAGAGGTAAATCCGTCAGCGATCAGAATCATGGCAAGCATAAATGGTGAACTTTCCACCAAACCATATCGTGAAATAGATGGATATATAATAAAGAGTGATAGTAAAAAAAAGATAGGTATATTAAATGAATGTTTTTTATTTATTTCATTTCTAGTGTCAGGCCATATAAATAAACCACAGAAATAAGATAGCGCCAATAAAACAGTTATCAGGCATGTATAATATATAACCTGAGGAAGCCAATACACCAAGAAAACAGACCCCCCTTGGACTTGAGTGGGTTGAAATGCATATACATTTCGATACACAACCTCAAAAGCAATATTAATAAGCAATACTAGTGCGCCATGAAATAATTTTGGCTCCCTATAATCCCTCTTTCTATATCTAATCCTAGATTTATTGAGGAAAAACAAAAAAAATAAAAAAAGTGTGGCAACACCCAACATAATATACATCTATTCTCCTTTTGCTTTCTTGTGAAAACATTAAAGTAAGCATCCACCAATAATTTCAATTACTCGGTTAAAATTATGTGGTTCATATTAACATAATGTAAATCATCGCTCTTTTAAGCTCTCGCTCTGATATTCCATGAGTGGGCTTAAAAAATATTCCATCACGCGTCGTTTTCCGGTTTTGATTTCCACCGTCACGGTCATGCCCGGTGTTAAATTCACGGTTTTGTTTTCTACCGGAATGGTGGTGCGGTCGAGTTTGACGTGCGCGGTATATATCAGGCCTTTCTTCTCATCATTGACTGCATCGTTTGATACATCGGTAACTTCCGCGTGAATAGTGCCGTATTTGGTGTAGGGGAAGGTGTCGATTTTGGCTTCCGCTTCTTGCCCTGCATACACAAAGCCGATGTCTTTGTTTTCGATGTAAGCTTCGATTTCGAGCGGGTTGTCTTGTGGCACGATGATCATTAAGGCTTGTGCGGGGGTGACGACCCCCCCCACGGTGTGAGTGGCTAATTGCTGCACGGTGCCAGCCACCGGGGCGGTGAGGCGGCGCAGTTTGCCGTGTTGTTGCGCTTTGATGAGTTCCTGCTGATATTGCACGGTTTGCTGTTTGCCTTCGCGCAGTTTGTCTTGCAGGTTACGTAATGTTTCCGCAGTGAGGGCTTGTTGCTGGCGTTTGACCTCTTCAATTTCGGACGTTAACTGTTGCAGTTGTTGTTGCTGGTTGGCCAGTTCACCTTCCTGGTCGATGAGCTTTTGCTGGGCATCGAGGTAGTCATGGCGTGGGATGTAACTTTGCTTATCCAGTTTGGCGTAATCGGTGGCCCGTGCGCGGGTGATGACGAGGCTGCGTTGCAGTTTGTGCACCGTTTCAGCGTAGCTGCGTTGTTCCGCCTGTTTGGTTTTAAGTGACGCATCAAGCTGCGCTTGTTTGGTGCTGAACTCCTGCCATTCACTGTGTAGTAACGCCTGTTCCTGGGTTTGGCGCAACGTGGGGATGTCATCAAACTTCGGCAACATGGGTTCATGTTGGCTGCGATTATCAGTGTCGAGACTCAGCAACATGGTTTGAGCGCGGATGGTTTGTAAGCGGCCATCATTGAGCGCACTTTGCAGGTGTTCAATATCGGCACTGGCCTCGGTAGCATCAAAATCAATCAATGCGTCACCAGCTTCAACGTGTTGCCCCTCTTTGACATAGATGGCACTGACGGTCGAGGTTTCCAGTGGCTGAATGGTTTTAATGCGGTCACTGGGCACGATTTTGCCCTGCGCACTGGCGACGATATCGATTTTGCCAAAACAAGCCCACAGCAGGGCTATCATTGCGAAACTCATCAGTAACCACATGGCTAAGCGGGGTTTGGGTGACACAGGGCTTTCTTGTAACGCCAACGCGGCGGGTAAAAACTGCAACTCATGCGGTAAGCGGTTGGAGGCTTCCATTTCATGGCGACGTGCCCAGGCGTGTTGCCAGACCAGCTGATAGCGTTGCAGCAACTCTTTAAACGCCGTTAAGGTATTCGACATGTTGATTATCCCTGTTGCAGGTTATACAGGTGACGATACATGCCACCGTCGTGTTGCATCAGTTCCTGATGATTGCCACTTTCGATAATTTGTCCTTTGTCCATAACGAGAATTCGGTTGGCCTGACGCACCGCCGATAGACGATGAGCAATGATGATGACGGTGCGGCCCTGACAAATGGCGCGCATGTTCTTTTGGATGATGTGTTCCGATTCATAATCCAGCGCACTGGTGGCTTCATCAAATATCAGAATGCGTGGGTTACTCAGTAGGGCGCGGGCAATGGCGATGCGCTGTCGTTGCCCACCAGAAAGCCCGGTGCCGTGCTCACCGACTGGCGTGTCATAGCCTTCCGGTAATTCGGTAATAAACTCATGCGCACCGGCTAAATGGGCGGCCTGCATCACGGCTTCCAGTGGCGCACCGGGGTCGGTCAGGGCAATATTTTCCCGGATGGAGCGGTTAAATAAGATGTTTTCTTGTAACACCACGCCAATCTGACGGCGCAGCGATGAGGCATCAGCGACGGAGAGGTCAATACCGTCAATCAGCACACGGCCTTGTTCCGGCACATACAGGCGCTGGATGAGTTTGGTTAAGGTGCTTTTACCCGAGCCGGAACGACCGACCACACCTATCACTTCGCCTGATGCAATGCGCAGATTGATGTTCTTGAGAATTAAGGGCGCATCGGGGCGATAGCGAAAGTGCAAATCATCAAAATGAATGGCGCCTTTAATCGGCGGTAATACTAGATTATTACCGGCCACTTCGGTGCGGGTATTCAGGATGTCGCCTAAGCGTTGCATCGAAATGCCAACCTGTTGAAATTCCGTCCACAACTGCGCCAGCCGCATCACCGGCTGTGCCACCTGACCAGAGAGCATATTAAACGCAATCAGCTGACCCACGGTGAGCTCAGCATCAATCACCGCGCGCGCCCCAAACCACAAGGTTGCCACGGTAACGATTTTACTGATCAGGGTGACGCCACTGTTGGCTAACGTATTCAAAGTAGTGGTTCTAAAACTGGCCGCCACATAACCAGCCAGTTGTTTATCCGTAAGTATTCACCGGAACAGTATTGACACAGGAAAAATGAGACGATCGTCTCTTGATCCCACTTTCCTGCTTGC
>NZ_JAPCIQ010000104.1:0-11419 GCF_027707405.1 Aeromonas sp. QDB68
GGAGGTCACATGGAAGATCAGATCCTGGAAAACGGGAATGGTTCCGTTCAGGGCGCTACTTGTGTATAAGAGTCAGACGCTTGATAGTCAAGCTGCGGCCAGCCTGATCAAGGGACTTGTGAGAAGTGTAGTCAGCATCCCCCCCCTGTCGCGGCAGACACCTTTTCAGATCCTGAAAGGGCTGCGCCTTAGTACCGATGGTTCCCCGCCCCAGTATGAACTTTCTTTTATTATGCAAGCTCAAGCCAATCGTGAGCATGTTGCCAACGCGCTTGGCTTTCCCTGCGAGCAGCTACCACCACATTTTCAACTGGTCTTGCGTGTTGGGGAGCAAGAGTACATGGCAGGTGAAGCCTTACTCCGAGGAGACAAATATCAGCTGATAGCCAAACCCCTACCATTGATTCAAGCCTTACATGACTCAGCTCAGCTGATTGTCAGTCGTTGGGGGGCCACACTACATATTGCCAACCTGCCTGGTGGGGAAGAATTAAGTCATGATGAGCCGTTGATCTTTGAGAACACGCCGCCATTTGCTCGCCTGATTGCACAGGGTGATGCTCGGCTCAAAGGATCCTCTGCACTGGTTGCCATTCCCCCCAAGACAATTGTCTTTTCCGAGGAAGGTGAAGCACAAGAGCTCTGCAATAATCTATCGAATGGCATGAAGTTGATGGAACTGCCTGCTGGCGACACTCGGCTCGTTTACCAACGTCAGACATTCAGGGTACACATTTCTTCCTGTGTGCCTGCACTCCCTGATAGCCATTGGACGGGTAATACCATCGAGGCAACCTCCACGCCTGGATTACTGTTCTGTGGTACGCCGCGTCTACGGGTTGTTCAGGAGAGTGGTTATGCCAGTGATGTTCCGTCCCATGAACTTTTTGCCAGCGTACAAAATAGCGAACAGCGGCTTGAGCAAACGAAGGCGCCTGGTTTATGTCGGTTGATCTGGAGAAAAGATCAGCAACGATTGCTCAGTACTCGTGCTGTGATTCTTCCGCCTGATGCAGGGATTACTTACAAACCGGGCATAAGCCCCCTCGAGGGAATAATTCGACTTGTAAACTGGCCTAATCTGCCGGTCCGCTCTGAAACCGAGGAGATAGAACTAAAAACAAAGCACGATGGTTCAGACTTGATTTTGGACTTGAAGAGCAACTCTGCCCGCCCAGTTACCTCTGTGCCACTCAGTTTGCAGTGGCCGGGGGGGGAACAAAAACTGACACTGCCTTTCCCTGCTTATGGCGTCACGCTATTGCGTAATAACACGCCACTTGAAAACAACCAGGTATTGACCATTGGAGAGCTGGTCGGATGCAGAGCCATATTGATGTCAGCCCAAGGAGCAGCACACTGGCGGTTGCGACTATCAACCATTGGACTCAAAAGTCGAACCAGCCTCTCACAGGAAATCAAATATATCGGTGTGCGAGAAATTCGTTTGTTTGAATTAATCCCAAAGATTCAGCAAATGCTTTCCTGCCATCCGAGACTTGATCACACCGTCTTGCTTGAACTGATTCACGGCCATCAGACGCATGCCAGTTTGGAGGTCGGAAGATACTCGACACGCATCTGCCTAGAAAATCACATAGCCTTCTTGAGCGACAATGCCCGAGAAATAATTCTCGAACAAACCGAAGCAGAAGAACTTTTGCAGGCATTACCATTAGCCGAACCAGAGCGTGATCCAGTCAACCTACCATTATGTCTTTCCGAACAGGCATTCACCGGTAACTGGCAAATAGACTTACCAGAAGATGCCGTTGGACCATGGCTAATTTATACGAACGACCACACTCAACTACATTGCAGACCAACGATAGCGATAGCGACAGCCATCAGCCCACCGGATGATTTCTCTCCTCTGCGCAAAGCTCTATGCGAAGCCGACAGTCCAACACGGATGAGTATGCTCAGAACCGCCCTCCAGTTGATGGCTGCAGATCCAGAGAATGAGGATTGGCTAACACTGGAACAGCTCCTAGATAAGTTGCATCACCTGCCTTTGGCCAGTCTGGATATTTGCCAGGCTCTGATCCGTGAACCGCTGGCGCTAGCCATGGCCACACTGCTTCTGGACAATTTCTCCAGTCGGATGGCCGAGCGCCTACCATCTGAACTCCCTTTTGAGTGGCTACTAATAGCCCCAGAACATTGGTTCAGCACCTTCACAAAAATTCGCCAGCAGCTCCCCGCTGAAAATTCGCGCCGATTAGAGGCAATCCGCAATGACATCCAGAGTAAGAGCCACTACTTAGCTCGCTGGCAACCGGCACTGAGCTTTATTTTTGAACAAGGATTCCACCAGTATTTCGGACTCAATAGTCAGGATGTTAGCTTCTTCTTCAAAAACCCGTTGATGCTCATCGAATATTGGCTTGACCATCTGTTCGATGGAGAAAACTCGGCTATGCAGCAAATGTTTCGGCGAAACCCTCCAGAAACGCAACGAGACCTTGATCTCTGTCATGCAGAGCGCGAAGAACTCAGGAGATCAATGTATGGAAACAGGTTGCTCGATAGAAGCAAATTGCCAGTGACGGATTTCAAGCTTGGTGTAGTTATTCGGCCTTTTATGGCGGCCTTCGATGTCTATGCGGGAAAAGGCCAGCTGTGGCAATCCGATCCGGCGCGCTTGTTTAGTCTGAGAACAACTCGCCAACTCGATACCGTCTGGTTTGATGCAGCCTATCAAACCGGCTTAGCCATGGCCCAAACATACTCTATTGGGAAATGAATCTGATGCTTTATCAAAAAAACTATTTTTCCGCCCTGATGACCAACCTGAGTGTACGCAGTGAGCGTGCGGCCCAAGGCCTGCTCGGTCTGGGCAATCCTCATCTACGTCAATTCCTGCATGAGAAGTTGACAGCAACACCGGGAACACCGGGCGCCTGGCTTGCAGATCCAGTCTTCGAATCAACCTTTGGTTGGAAAGAAAGCGATGAAACCATGGCCTCTCTGGCGGGTGGAGAATTACTCCATACACGGCTGGCAAAAGCCATGGCTGAACCGCCAAAAGAGTTGGCCAAGGAATATCATTTCCCCGATAGCCGTCATCCGTTTACCCATCAGCTAGCTGCATGGCAGGTATTGAACTCTCCAGAACCACAATCGTTGGTGGTTACCAGTGGAACAGGCTCTGGCAAAACCGAATGCTTCCTTGTGCCGGTGCTCAATCAGTTGGCGAAGGAGATTGATAGAAATGAAGATCCTGATGGGGTCCGCGCACTGCTCATCTATCCACTGAATGCGTTGATTAACTCACAGCAGAATCGCCTGGATGCCTGGACAGACGGCTTTGATGGGCAAATTCGCCACTGTCTCTATACGGGGGCTCTGGAAAATGAGCGGAAGGCATCTGCTCAGAAGTACAAGGGACAAGTAATCGATCGCAAGAGCTTGCGGGCGCGTCCTCCGCTACTTCTTGTAACGAATGCCACCATGTTGGAATACATGCTCATCCGGAAAGAAGATGAGCCTATTCTACAAAGATCAGCTGGCAAACTACGTTGGATCATTCTTGATGAAGCACACACTCATATCGGCTCACAAGCTGCCGAGATGGCACTGCTGCTACGCCGCGTGATGCTGGCCTTTCAGGTTAATCCGCAGGATGTGCGTTTTGTGGCAACCTCAGCAACATTTGGATCGGATGCCAAAACCATCGAAAACCTGCGCAATTTCCTTGCTGATATCGGCGGTGTTCCACCAGAGCAGGTGCATGTTGTTCAAGGCCATCGGGACATTCCATCTCTGCACAAAGTTAAACCACATACGGAGCAAGACCATCCCGAAGTAATTGCTGCAATAGAGAGTGAGCATGAACAATCAGCCCTACGCTACCAACGCCTTGAAGCCAGTCCAACAGCCCTTCGGATCCGTTCTTTGTTCATTACGGATGGACAATTAAAACCACAAAGTCTGCAGGAGTTAGTACGAATCTCGGGTTTGTCTAAAAAACAACTGCTTACCTGGCTCGACCTGATGTCAGGGACAAAAAATGCCGAAGGTCTATCATTTTTACCGTTACGAGCTCACCTCTTTCACAATGTTATCCCTGCAATTCGAGCCTGTATTGATCGTAACTGCACACATAAAGCCAACACACCGCTGGCGCATCCAGAATGGCCATTCGGCATGGTGTATCTGGAAGAGCGGACCCATTGCAGCTGCGGCGCACCTCTTATGCCGCTGGTCTCCTGCGAGGAGTGTAATGAGAGCTTTCTGCAAACATCGGCCACCAGTCAAGGCAAGCTGATCGACCCATCACAACAACAAATCGATGAGTTTTCTTTGGATGAAGAACAATCAGATATCGAAGAACCGGATAAAGATAGTGAATTATTAAGTCACTCCTTGATCACCAATCGTGTTGTTGACAGTAGCTTTCCAGAGTATCTGGATCGCAGCAGCCAGAGGCTGAGATTTGATGGTCCCAAGGATGAATATATCGAGCTACAAGTATTCAGGAGCACTCAGAATGAATGTCCTTGTTGCGGTTCCTCAATTAGTGGACGCAGCTTGCTCCGCCCTGCGCGCATTGGCGCTCCCTTTACCTTAAGCACAGTGATCGGCACCTTGCTGGAGTTTTGCCCGCAGGATCCCGAGCCCTCCGGCAAGCCCTTCCAAGGCCGGAAACTAATTTCGTTTACCGACAGCCGCCAAGGAACTGCTCGCATAGCAGTCAAATTACAACAGGACTCCGAACGTAACCGGATCCGGGGACTGGTGTATCATAGGTTATTGCAAGCACAGCCAACCAATGCACTTACCGAGGAAGATTTACAGGATCTTCAGGAGTTACTACAGCTTCAAGCCAAACAAAAAATAGGGCGTTTTGAAGAAAAACACTTAAGCAGCTTATTGGCGAAACAAGCCGACGCATCAAAAGGGGCCGAAATCGGTTGGGCGGACATGGTGAACCATCTTGCTGGCACTCCAGAGCTGCAAATGGGTATGTTGGACTACTATAACGGCCTGGCACCAAATACCTTCGGTAAACAAGACAGTATTTCCCTAGCTGGGATGCTACTGGCCCGTGAGTTTTATCGTCGTCCCAAACGAGCCAACAGCCTGGAAACACTAGGACTGGTTCAGGTTTGCTATCCCAAGCTGGCGAGAATTACCAGCACCCCCATGACTTGGCCAGCACGCGCAACTAAAGAACAGTCTATTGAGTCTTGGCGTACTTATTTGAAGGTACTACTGGACTTCTTCGTCCGTGAAAACACCATCCTGAATATAGATAGACGCTGGCAATCCCTGATTGGCGCGCGTATCCGCCCGAAGTGGGTAGTCCCCCCTGTTCTAAACGGTAAAACTGAAAAGCTGTCCGGACGCTACACGCGATGGCCGACCGTCAACACTGTCAACGGTGTTCATTCACGAGCAATTCTGTTGCTCTGCAAGGCGTTTAATTGGTCTCCCTCTTTGCACCAGGATCAGATCGATTCGATTCTTAACGAAGCATGGGTTGCACTCACCCAGCACGCAAAATTGTTGATCTCTTCCGGTGATGGTTATCAGCTCGATTTGAGCGAAATAAGCTTCCGGCTGCCCCATGAGGTCTATTTTTGTCCGGTATCAAGGCGATTTATTGATACTCCGTTCGAAGGGCTAAGCCCCTATACACCTCGCACTGATCGGGAGATGGTTGTGAAAGTCGCGCCTTACACAATGCCGAGACCTCCTGAATCACTTCTGCATGCTTCTGGTGATCAAGGCTTGCTGGGCATCCGCGATTGGCTTAATAACCAACCAGAAATACAAAAATTACGCGAGAGCGCGCTTTGGTCTGATGTTTCAGATTTGATCAACGAAGGCGGGAATTACTTCTGTGCGGCAGAACACTCCGCCCAGCAACCAAAAAACAAACTGGATAAATACGAGGATCAATTCAAAGCCGGGAAACTGAATTTACTAAGCTGTTCAACCACCATGGAAATGGGTGTAGATATTGGTGGTATCAGCGTAGTAGCAATGAATAACGTACCACCTCACCCAGCTAACTACTTGCAACGGGCTGGTCGAGCAGGCCGACGCCGTGAAGGGAGATCTTTGGCACTTGCTGTTTGTAAAAATACCCCTCATGACCAAAGCGTATTCAATAACCCTCTTTGGCCATTTACCACAGCGATGCGTATGCCCAAGGTGTCACTGCAAAGCCCTGAACTGATACAGCGCCATATCAACGCCTGGTTATTATCTCATTGGCTGAAGCACGTTATCGCGGCCGAAGAGATCAAGGCAATGACTTCAGGGGCTTTCTTCCTTGATAACGGGATGCCTATGTCTCTTTCCAAACGCTTCGCTCTGTGGTGTGAGAATCAGGCGCTAGGAGCCGATGATCTTATATCTCAAGCGATCAAGGACATTACCCGGCGTAGCATTCTCAATTCAACTCCACAATCAGAACTGTTAAAACGAGCAAGTAATCGAGTTATTGAGATTACACAGTCATGGTTGCAGGAACATGAGGCAAGTCGGACGCAACTGCAACAAGTCGAAGACAAGAAAGCCGCCGCCTATCGAGCCATGG
The DNA here is from genome assembly GCF_027707405.1 of Aeromonas sp. QDB68. Taxonomy (NCBI): domain Bacteria; kingdom Pseudomonadati; phylum Pseudomonadota; class Gammaproteobacteria; order Aeromonadales; family Aeromonadaceae; genus Aeromonas; species Aeromonas sp. QDB68. The sequence continues at coordinate 6,551 of NZ_JAPCIQ010000104.1, forward strand.
ACGCGCAACTGAACCGGATAGAAAATGAATATCTTCTTAGCGAACTGGCCGATAAGCGTTTCTTGCCAGGTTATGGTTTTCCGACAGATATTGTCAGCTTTGATAATCGCTGTATGCAGACCTTGAAGCTGGATGAAAAGGGTCAGCGGGAGGACAATCGAGCCCGCTATCGTTCGCTTGCCTCCCGAGATCGTATTACCGGACTGCGAGAGTATGCTCCTGGTGCTGAGCTGGTCATGGATGGCTTGGTGTATAAGTCATCTGGCATCACCCTGAACTGGCACGCTCCTGCCTCTGCCGAAAACGTCAAGGAACTACAGCTCTTCAAGAAGGCTTGGCGCTGTGGACACTGTGGGGCCAGTGATACGGCCATCAACCCAGGCCTGGAACTCAACTGTCAAGAGTGTGGATACCCGATTGAGCGCGATCAGATCCATGAATACTTGGTGCCTGCCGGGTTTGCAGTGGACTTCTTTGATGATCCTCACAACGACATCAGCCGACTGCAATATATACCGGTTAAAGCGCCCTGGCTGAATGTGCCTGCTCGCTGGATCTATCTAACCAATCCGGCGTTCGGTATGTTTCGTGCGAGCCAACAGTCTCAGCTATTCCACTACAGTTCAGGAGCTAACCAGAAAGGTTTCGCCATCTGTCTCGAGTGTGGCAAGGCCGAACCCATGTTGAGCTATCCGGACCAATCTGCTGCGGCCAATGAACAGTATCTCCCGGCCATGTTCCGCGAAAAGGCCCAACATCGAAGACTGCGCGGTGGTAAGAACGATAATGGTGAGAACATCTGCCCCGGCAGCAACAATAGCTGGAAGATTAAGCAGAATATCCATCTGGGTCATGACTGCCTGACTGATGCACTGGAACTGGTACTACGAGATCCATTGAGCGGAGAGTTTCTCAATGATGATATCACTGGCTATTCGATTGCTGTCGCGTTGCGAGAAGCCATTGCCGCTTCACTTGGTATTCAAACTGAAGAGCTTGGCTGTGACTGCCATCCAATCCGGGTAGAGGATCGAACTGCTAGAGCCATTCGGGTGTTTGATCTGCGTAGCGGTGGCTACACCACTCTGGCTGCGGAGCAGTTGAATGACGCAAACTTGTGGCAACGGGTTATCGAACGTCTGAGCAGGTGTAATTGCTCGCATGCCTGCCAGCACTGCTTGCTCAGTTTTGATACCCGTTTTGAGGCTGACCGTCTTAATCGCCATGCAGCCTTAGAGTGGATCAATCAGACCTGGCTGACCGGCTTAGCATTGCCTGCCCCCCTTCAAGTATTTGGACCACATAGCCAAGCCGAAATTACAACCTTGCATGAAGCAGTTGAACGAATCATCACGCAGGATGACAGCCCCAAGACCATTGCAGTCTATCTCCTTGCGACCTCCGAGGAGTGGGATCTTGCCGTTGCTCGCCGAATGCGACATCAACTACATAGCTGGGAGCGTGCCGGGCACCAGGTGCAGTTGCATTTTCTCGAAAGCACCTTCGAATCCTTGCCAAAAGATCAGAAGGAATGGTTGGCAAAGCTGGCTATTAACGGAGTTGGGTTATGTTTGCACAAAAGCATTCCCGCTCTTGGAGAACTAACACTAAACATCACAGTACATGGACCGCAAGCTAACATCGCATGGGCCAGCAACAACATTGTCCTTACTGCTCCAGGGCATGACTGGGATCTAGCCTCTGCTGGCTCGCTGATTGTTCGCGGTTGTCCGCCAAACTTGCAGATAGGCCGAGAGCTAAATGCCAGCGAGTTGATACCAGGCAAGTCCCCTGAGCTTATCAAGATCGAGATAGCCGACCAGCTAGATGGCTCCCTCAACGGTTTTGCTGGCAGGTTCTGGGAACATCTTCGAAATGTATCTGATGTTCTTCTTAATGACATCTTTGAGGGCAAAGACCACATCACCGAAGTCACCTATACAGATCGTTATGTATGTAGTCCGCTAGTTGTGAATCATTTGGTTAATGTGATCCATGAACTGGGAGTACGCAGCAGTTCAAGTTTCGCTATCAGAGTTTTGGGACGTCAATATCAGAAGAACGACAACCGGACACCGTGGCAATGCAGGCATGATTGGCTCTCATCTCAGGAGCGGGATGAAGCCATCTGCCAAGCATTGGAATTCTGTGGCCTAGAGGGGGAAGTACTCAGCCTCCACTCCTTACCCCACTACCGACAGCTACAACTTCAGCTTAATTCCGGGAAGCGACTAACTATTCAGTTTGACCAAGGCCTTTCATATTGGGAGGCAGACCGCAGCGAGAAGAGTTATAGACTGAAATTCGATTTCTCTGCTGATTCTCTTGGTGAAGAACTCATTGAGCGAATGCAGTGCAGGGTCGCCGCAGCTGGGGATGAAAACACACAGATTTTTGTTTCTATTGAATGATAAGTGAGTGGCAATGAGGGAGAGTGTAAAAAATCTACATAACTGGCATTCTCACTAACCTTTTGAAAGGACAACAGAATGCCATTATCAGACGAACTGTATGGAGATGATATTCACCTCACAGTTGCCCACAAAAGGGAGTGGTCATACGGCTTCGCACCGGATAACAAAACGGTACCCCTACCGTGTTATCTGGAGTCACCCTATGACCACCAACAAGAAAGTGTAAGGACCCACTGAAATCCTGCTCAGGTCATAATGAGTGGAGATCACAGACATGAGCATTACGATGGACGAAGAAATCAAACGTTGGACCGCCAAGCGCAAAACCGCTTTGGTCATGGACATCATCCAGGGCAAGACCACTGTATCCGAGGCGGCTCGCGGCTTCGATTTAGCTCCCTCTGAAATTGAGGAGTGGGTTAATGACGCCAAACAGGGCATGGAGAACGCTCTGCGCGCCAAGCTGTTGGATATCCGCGAGCAGTACGAGAAGCAACTCAAAGAGCTTCAGGAGGCCTATGGCGAAGCCATGCTGGAGTTACGCGCCAGAAAAAAGTTGGCCTCCCTGCTCGGCGAGGACGACAGATAGTCGCCGATGTTTAGCAGGGATTACGCGCCGAGGGTACCGAGGTCTCCGTCAGTAAAATCTGTCGTTGGTTTGGCTTGCCGCGGCGCAGCTGGTATTACCGAAGCGTCAAGGCAGCGCCCAAGGTTCAGGAGCATCTGGTTACGCCGATCAGTAAGCGCCGCTAAATCGACCTACTTGCCTTCGTTGTATTGCGCCACTTTTTTTGCAATGGGCTCCAGCGGGACGTTCCAGGGGTAATCCCCCCGAAAAACCAGGGTGCTCATAAGTAGAATTTTCCCGTACCTTGAACGCAGGAGGTTCTACATGAAAACATCACGCTTTAGCGATACCCAGATCATCGCCATCCTCAAACAAGCTGAGGCTGGAGCTCCCGTCCCGGAGCTCTGCCGCGAGCATGGCATCAGCACGACCACCTTCTACAAGTGGCGTTCCAAATTCGGGGGGATGGATGCCTCCCTCATGGCTCGACTCAAGGAGCTGGAGGACGAAAACCGCCGCCTCAAGAAGATGTACGCCGAGGAGCGCCTCAAGGCAGAGATCATCACCGAGGCCATGGCAAAAAAGTGGTAACGCCATCTGCCCGCCGGGAGATGGCGACCAAAGCCGTGACTCACTACGCCATATCCATCCGTCTGGCTTGCCGGATCTTCAAGGTCAGTGAAAGCTGCTATCGCTATCAGCCCGTGCTGGTCGATGAAAACCAGGAAATTGCCGATTGGCTGCTACGTATCACGGCCAGCCAGCGCAACTGGGGCTTCGGGTTATGCTTTTTGTACCTGCGCAACGTCCAAGGCTTTGGCTGGAATCACAAACGGGTATACCGGATCTATCGGGCGCTGGAGCTCAATCTGCGGATAAAACCCAGGAAACGGTTGGTTCGGGCTAAGCCAGAGCCGTTGGCGGTTCCCGACCAGCCTAATCAGTGCTGGTCGATGGACTTTATGCATGACCAGCTCAGCGATGGCCGCTCGGTGCGGCTGTTTAATGTGATCGATGACTTCAATCGTGAAGCGCTGTGCATCGAGGTGGATTTCTCCTTACCCGCCTCACGAGTCAAACGGGCGCTGGAGCAGGTGATCACGTGGCGAGGTAAGCCCGCCATTATCCGATGTGACAATGGCCCGGAATACATCAGCGAAGAGCTCAAGCGATGGGCGAAACAGGAGGGGATAACCCTGGGCTATATCCAGCCAGGAAATCCGCAGCAGAATGCCTACATCGAACGTTTTAACCGCACGGTGCGCTACGACTGGCTGGGCCATTACCTGTTTGAGTCACTGAATGAACTACAGGAGTTTGCCACGAACTGGCTGTGGGTTTATAACCATGAGCGGCCCAATATGGCGCTGGGTGGCTACACGCCGAAACAGCGTCTGGCACAGGCCGCATGACCTCTACTTTTGAATGCCCCTAAAAATGGGGGGATTACCCTATTTTGCGCGCCACAAACGCAAACGATTTCCTTCACACTTTCAGGACATGTCATGGCAAAGCAAGATATGGCCGCCCAATCAGGGAACGGCGGCTTTTTGGACTCTTATTTTTCCATTTCCGCGCGCGGTAGCAGTGTGCGTCAGGAGCTGTTGGCAGGGCTGACTACCTTCCTTGCCATGGTCTACAGCATCGAGTTATTGTCAAATCTGGTGTATGGGGTCAGGCGGCATTCCTGTCTGACTCCTCCTGGACCTGTACTCCGTCCTTGAATTTCACGTTGTTCACCACCAACGTCAGCAGCGCAAATCCCTTGAGCCGCTTCCACTTCTTCTGAGCCGAGCCCAGCAGTTTGTAACCGACATTCCGCACCTGATTTAGGAATAAATTTGCCGATAGCGCTCACCCAATACCTCCAAAATGATCTGCTGGTCT
>NZ_JAPCIQ010000105.1:0-11365 GCF_027707405.1 Aeromonas sp. QDB68
CGTGCATCGAGAAGACAGATTATCCCATCCCGGCAGAACTGATGCCGTCAACCCCGTCCTGGTGAATAGATACCCTCCAAAGACCAGCCGAAATGATCAGGATCCAGCGACAACCGCATTCTCGATGCCAGCCACCAACCTTCACTGTCACGAACAAAGAGCACTTCCGCCGCCTTGCTCCCCGTCCAGCTCCGGTATAGGTGGAGAGTTTCTCCTTCGAAATAGCAGAACCATTTGTACTCCATCGCCGGAGGGATAAATCCCTGTCGGATGTTGGCCATCTGCTCATCGCGAAAGCGCAGGCTCAGCGGAAGGGTGAGCGCATCTCGATGCAATGGTTGTAACCCTTGCCAATCATGCCGTGTCGCCGCCTTCATCCTTTATCTCCCAAGTCATCAGTTAAAACCCAGATGACTATATCGTTCGAGCAAAGCCGCTTCGATACTGGGGTTTTGCACATGTCGTATTTTCAAGCAGATATTTTCAAACTAATAGACAGATAAGAGGCAGGCGAGACGGACGGGGCAGTTCCTCACAACCACACGGCTTCCTGCTCCAGCGCCATCCCGCTGGCTTGCATTGACCGGATCAATTGCTTCACTTCCACGTCGAAATCGGCTGTCGCAGGGTGTGCCAGCATGGCGTTGAATTCGCGCTGGGTATCCTGCCAAAGCGTGGTACAACCGAAACGCTCGAGACGAGATGGCCACTCGGGCATCAACCACAGGGCCACGCTGTGGCCAAGACGGCTGCGAAGCCGGGCAAAGTTGAGCAGACCCACTCCGTCGTAGTCGGGAAAGAAGTGGATCGCAGGCGCCCGCTGGCGCAAGGCGAGCCAATCCAACAATGTGTTGGGCAATTGGCCACTGTAATAAGCAACACTGGCGGGCTGGGCGCAGGGTAGCCAGTCCAGCTGGTCAAACAGCGCCTGATTTTCCACAAGCCATAGCGGATGTTCGGTATACCAGGTGCTGTCGGCGTGCACAGTCAGAGCGGCGACGCCCAGTTGATCGGTGCTCAGTCGCAAGTCCAGCCGGTTGTCTTTATCATCTCGCCACGCCACCTGACCGGGACCGGCCTTTAACAGCAGATAGCTGAACTCATGCCCATGATCTGCCCCCTTGCTACGGCGAGTTGCGGCGATGTTACGCGCTCGGCGTGGCAGACCATCGACCAATTCGGCTTGCTCTATCGGCACCAGTTGTCGCCACTGGTGTTCCACCACGGCGGGCAGCCTTATCTCAAATACGACTCCCCTGCCCTCGGGCCGCATCTGTATGCTGCCGGTAGCGCGGGCAAAGCTGCTCAGCTCACGTCGCTGCCCCTCGCTCAATTGAGAGCTGGCAAGCCCTCCTCCAGGGGCTTGGCGCAATTTGCGCAAGGCGGCGATCAAACTACGGCTCATGGTCGCTCCTTGGGAGCAAGCACCAGCCAGCTCTGCCGATTGATATGGTTCTTGCCGGCATGGTGATGGATAGGTACGCAATAGCGTGCCGTGGTCAACGGAGCTGGCGAGGCGCAGATCAGGGCAAAACCGAATTCTGCCGCCACATCGATCAGATTTTTCTGGTTGCGGGTATCCAGCGCCAGCGCCTCATCCAGATAACAGATGGTGCGGATGCGCTTGTTCTTGTGATGCATCAGGTGGAGCATGGCCAGCCCGGTCACCAGCTTGGCCATCAATACGGTGCCGTTGGAGGCCGCACTGTCTATCTCGGTGAAGGACTCCTCCTGCTGATCCTGCTTACCTATCACAAACTCCAGGCGAAACAGATCGGCGACACGGAGCCCTTGCCGGGCATTGCCCTCATCAAACAAGGTCTGTTTGGCGCGATCCAATCGCACATCATCCAGCACGCTTTGCTGATTAAACAGATCGAAGCTCTCCCCCGTCTCCACCTGAGCGGACTTATCGAGCAGAATTTCGATGGCTTCCACCAGGTGTGCTTCATCCCTGGGCTCGATTTTGAAAACCCTGAGGTCGGACAGTTGACGCTGACTCACCAGCCGGTTAAAGCCCCGCATCTGCGCCTTAAAAGCATTCAGCCCCTGTCTGAGCTGTTTCAGGCTGGCGGTGACATTGATCACGGCACTGCGGGCCTTCTTCTCCAATGCCTCGGCTTCTTTTGGCAACATCTGATGGAAATCGAGGATCCGACTCCACTCCTCGTCCTGAGTCGGGCAGTGTTCATACTTGGTGAGTCCGCCAGCGTGCAAATCCTGCAAACCGCGCTGCAACGCGCTGTTCAACGCCAACAATTGACGACTATCGGTCTGGAATTCTTGCAAACGGGTATATAGGGTATCCAGCGTTCTGGTGGCTCCCCCGAGCCAGGGATGGTAGGAAAGAGATTCCAGATAACCGAATTCTGGCCCCTGATCCTCGCGCTGGTTACGCATGGTGACGATGCCGTTATGCTCATCATCCAGTCGCATCTGCGCTTGTCGCAAAGCATTGAGTTGATCAACCAAGCTCAATTGCTGCTGGTTAATCGCTGCCAGCTCGGCCTGTAGCCTATCCAGCTCTTGTTCATGGGCTATCAATTGCTCTGCTCGCTGGTCACTCTGGGCCAATAGATGCTGCCAGGTGTCGAAGTCGGCCAGCTCCTGCCGCAGTTGTTGCTGCTCCTGCTCTAATCGTTGCTTGTGTGCCTCGGCCTGGTGGCGCTGCTCGGCTGTTTGCTGCTGCACCTCCAAACTGGCGATATGCCTGTCGGTATCCCTGATCTGCTCCTTCAGCTCGGCTTCACTGAGTTGCTGAAACTGGGGATGCAACCGATGAAGGTTGATGCGCAGGCCAGCCAGCATCAGCGTCTCGCCCGGCGTCTGTGACAACTGTTGTTTCAACCGGGGCATATCCAGTTCGAAATCTGCCGGTCCTAGCTGCATCACTCCGGCCTGGAGCACCCGGTTTAGTCGCAGTAACTCCTCTTCACTCAGATGATCAGCCATGTGTCGATAGAGATTGTCGGTCAAGGTCTCCTGCTGCCGATGCAGGCTCATCGACAACTGCTGTTGCCGACGTAAATCTCGCCTTATGTCCTCTACGCTGCGGCTCTTGACCTGCCCCAGCAGGGTGATCTGAGCCTCCAAATTCTCCTTGACCGCCGCCAGCTGTGTTTCAAGTTGCTCACGTCCCGAAAGCAGGGTAAACCGACGCTCCAGCTCCGCTTGCTGCTGATTGAGCGCCAGCAGCTGAGTATGGGACTGCTGTTTTACGAGCCGTTCGACACTCAGCTCCTGAATACGGCTCCCCGATTGCTTTTGTGCCGTCTCGCATTGCAACACCTTGGCTGCCAATTCCTCTGCTGTGGACTCATAGTAGGAGTGCCACTGCTTGAGGTCTTCTTCTATCTGTGGGCACCAGACGATGAGCTTGCCTCTGAGCGTCAAACGCTCTTGCACTTGTTTGGCCAAGCTCAGGATCCGTGCAGACTGATTGACCGCCGCCTGATACTGAGCCCGTTCACTATTGACCTCGCTAAATGCCTTTTCCCACTCTTGCCGAAAGTCGATGGCCGCATCCGACAAGTCCCGTTTGAAGATTTCCAACAGATAATTTTTGACATCGGCCGAGGTGAGCCTATCCAGCCGTAAGGTACGAGTGAGGACCTGTCGATAGGCAGCAGCATCCGATTGATGCTCCAGATGAAAGAGGGTGAAATCGGGCTCGCTGGCGGCCCGCTTGCGACGACCACCATACAGGGCATCGCGAAAATCATTGGGACTCTTGTAGACAAACACCAGCCGCTGGCGCGTGGCCAGGTGGTTTACCAGTTGGGGCTCCGCCACCAGAGCGCCGCCGTCCAACCGATAATCATCCAGATCCAACGCTCCCTTGTAGGCAAAGTACTGATAGTCATGGCTAACCCCCTTGCCGACACATCCCAGCACCACGGTCCCCGTTTCTGGCAGACAGGCTTCCAGCAGTATGTAGGCGCTGTTGTTGGGGAAGTAGAATCGTTTGGACTTCTCCAGATCGTGGGCGCCAAAGTCCATGCGTCGCTGGTCGATGATCAATAAAAACTGCAGCGCGTTGATGAGGCTGGTTTTACCTGTGTTATTGGGGGCGATGAGTGAGACGGCAGCATCCAGCGGCAACTCGGCTCTCTGATACCCGGCACTGCCCAACAATACCAGACGCTCAAACCCGTACTGGATCATGCTTCCTCCTCCTCATCCAAACCCACCTCTGCCGATTCATCTTCCTCGCCACCCTGCGGCTCATCGAATGAATCGTCTTGGCCAGATGCGCTCAACGATTCGAAGTGTTCCAGATAGCGATAGACCGCCGGCAATAACTGCCAATAACCGTTAAGTGACAACGCAAATCCGAGCTTGACCGCGCTGTCCAGCAACGCGATGAAGCCATCCAGCTCCAACCCCTCGGCCTCAAGGATCTCCTGATGATGCTCGTGAGCCTTGGCCAGCAAGGCCTTGTCTACCCGCCACTCCGTAAAGCGGGACAAGGGTCTGCCCTCATCAGCCTGGGTATCAAACAAGCACATCCATAACAACGCCAGGCGCTTGCTAGTCTTGCTGGCTTGGCTGCCGGACTCCTCGATATGAAACCAGGCATAGCCACGTGGCTCGACTTTAAGCTCAAACCCCAGGGCGGCAAAAATAGCCTGATAGCTTTCCTGACAACGCTCCAGCTCGGCCCACAGGGCAGGCTCCGCCACCCGGTTGAGGTGCTTGCCGCTGTTGAACAGGCGAAACAGCTCACTCAGGGCACCGAGCGACTCCAGATGCGAAATAGAGGTAATCATGATCTCTGGATCCTGTAGGGGTGATAACTGACCAGCACCTCTTGCAAATCCGTTGTGGTGCTATCTGGGTGAAGGCTCGCCAGCCAAAGAGGCTCACGCACCAGTTCGTGGTAGAGTCGCAACAAGGTGGCATCCGGCTGCTCGCCATAATGCTGTAGCAACCAGAGCATCAGGTTCTCCACTGGCAGGCTCTCTTGCAGGTGTTGTTTGAGGGTCTCGTCATCAATGGGCTCTACCAGTGAGGCGTCGAAGGGGACCTCCGTCGGGAAACGGATGAGTTCCGGTATGTACGCCAGGGCGCTGGCCATAAAATCCTTGACCTCGAAGCCTACACTAACGCGTCGCGGTCGCTCCTGCCGCCAGACAGGCAAGGCCCCCTTCGTATTGCGCAACGGCAGAGCTCGCGTGAGGCCACGTTTGCGCACACGCCCCAACAACTGGCTGATGGCGGCAGACAGGCCATTATGCTCGCGCAGCTCTTCACGCAGCGGCAGCAAGGTGGCGGCACATTGCTGGGCTACCAATCTTCCCAACCGCTGCAACTCCTTGGCTTGATAAGAAACCTGACGCAACTGTAACTGGTGGGTATAAAGCCCACCTTGTATGGTGATGGCCTCTACAGCCCGATCCAGAGCCCTCTCCGCCTGCTCCAGAAAGGGATAGAAGTTGCCCGCAAGCCCGGAGTCCATCATCTCGTTCATGGGCTCCACATACTGGTCATAGGCTTCAAGCACTGAGCGATAACGTTGCGCTATTGGCATGGCTGCATCCGCGGATTTAGCCTGTTCGGCCAGCTCCAATATGGCATGGCGATCCTGATCCAATTGCAAACTGATCTGCCGCAACAGGTCTGACATCTTGGCTGAGCCCTGACGCAAATAATCGGGATTGAGTGGTTCAGAACCTTCCAGTATTTGTGCTGTCGCTTGTTTGATGGCCTCGATACGCGCCTTGAGCACGGCAGAAAGCCCTAACTCATGCTCACGTAACAGCCCCCGCGCAAACTCTTGCACCAAGGGGTTGACCTGCAGGGTATCGGTTCGCTCAAGCCACTGCAGGACATCGCTGCTACATAGGCTGCGCAAGATTTCTCCACACTCAGGCTCGCTGTCACTGCCCCGGCTGGACTTGCCAATTAGCCTCAGCACCATCGCCTCATCGAAAGCAGGCCATTCCCGCGAAGCCCGAACCAATGCTTCGATGACGTCCCAATGTTTATGCAGTTGGAATATCAGACTTTTGGGATTTGCCATTCGGTATCCTTGTTCGCTCCCTTGGCCCCAGTCCAAAGAATCATACGATGGACGGCTGGCGTCATTTGACCACAAGAGCATAGAAAGCAACCCAGCTGGCAACAATACTGGATACTTCTACATGTCGTTTTTTCAAGCAGATATCTGACGACTCCGGTCTCCCTTACCGCCATTGCTGCAAATGCTCAAACGCTGAGTGTGGGCCGGACTACCGCCAGGATGTTGGCTTGGATCACGCCTCCAGCAGGCAGATCATGGATGATCGGTATGGAAAATACTCGACGGTAGTGGTCAGTCAACTACCAACGGAAGAGTGGTACGCGAGCTTGGGGGACAACACTCTGGCAGATGCGATCCTGGACCGGCTGATGCACAACGCTCACCGGCTGTCACTGAAGGGAGAATCGATGAGAAAGAGGAGAAGTGAGTTGACCCAATCTGAACACTCGAGTTAGAAACGGGGTGACGTGAGCGCGTTAAGGATCTGGGTGTTCACGTTGGCCGGAATCACTGTTCAACTTCACCGGAATACGCATACGGCGGGCAAGACGGGCTAATGGGCGCGGTGCTGCACAAATTCAAGCAATCATCCAAGAAAAAGACCGAGCAGGCCTTTGCCGAACATCGGGACTATTTGCTGCGTGATATCGACCACCTGACTGCCCAGCTGGCCGAGATCACCACCCTGCAGACCCTCAAACCCTATCTGGCGGCCCGCTGGGATCAGAAGCAAATGAGGTGGGATGAGGAAGAGGACGATATGGAATGGCTGTTTAGGTAACGGCCAGCGGTGACCGACCATCTCATCAAACAATCAAGGCGCCACTGGCGCCTTGATTGTTTTCACACTGCTGGTTTTTACACTGATCGTGCTATCGGATAGCCAGCCTTAAATCAGGGTCACCTGACGCGCTTTGCCATCAGGCGCCAGCGCCTGTTCCTCATCGTGGATAGTTGTGAAGGGCTCAGGGGAAATGGCGGCTGCCGATGCGATTTTGCGCTGCTCAGCAATACCGATAACCTTCCCGCTAAGGAAGGTGCGAATAAGCGGGGAAGCGCCGACAACGTTGTTGCTCTCAGAGCACTCAACGGCAAGGTGGTTAATATCGGTGGGTTCTCCGCCACCAAGTCTGGTGAAAAAGAAATAATGTGCAGAGGCGTTGGGCCGATTAAGACGCCCGACGGCGAGCCTTTTTCGGAATTTGTTCGGAAGGCTTTGGTCGACGAGCTAAAACTTGCTAACGCATTCTCAGCGGCCGCGCCGGTCACTCTTACCGGCAATCTAGATTCCATCGATTTTTCATCAGCCAGTGGAAGCTGGAATCTTGCCTTAACCGTCAAGTCATCGAATGGAAAAAGCATGACTGCATCTGAACAGTATGCATTCACAACGAGTTTCTATGGTGAAACTGCTTGCAACCAAACTGCTCAAGCCCTCATGCCAGCAGTTCAGAATCTGGTTGGGAAGATCGTCCGTTCGCCAGAGTTCACTTCTCTCTTGAACTAGGCCAGTTCTAATCGGGTAGCCGGGGGTTTCTAGCCCCCAGCCCCCACAACACCCTGCGTGCGGGTCCGCACAGGGCGTTTCACTTAGAATGGTGAAGCCGTATCCAACCATCGCGCAGCGCAAACAATCCTTGGGATTTCAGGTACGCGTTCGATAACGCCTGCTGGATCCCCGGGGTTTTCGAGCTACGCCATGGGCCTTTACTGGTGATGCCACATGCCACCGCCGTCCGAACGTGGACGCCCCGGCTCATCAGGTTCCGTACCTTGGTGCGCGGCTTTCGCCACTGCCGCCAGTAGGCCATCCGTATCCGGCGGCGGATCCATTGATCCAGCTCCACGCAGAGTTGATAGCAGTTGGCGATACCAAAGTAGTGGATCCAGCCGCGCAGGTATTGGCTGGTTTTGAAGAGTTGATACTCCATCGCCACGCCCCAGTTGCGGTTGGTCAATCGTCTGACTTGCTGCTTGAAGCGTTGCAAGGTTTTCGGGTGAATGAGGATCTTCCCCGTCTTGAAGGTAAACCCCAGGAACTTACTCTCCGAGGTTTTGACGACATGGCTTTTGCTGGCGTTGACCACCAGTTTCAAACGCTGTTGCAAGTAGCGGCTGATGCTGGCCAGTACGCGCTCTCCCGCTCGCCGACTCCTCACCAGTATGGTGAAGTCATCGGCATAGCGGGCGAAGGCGTGGCTACGCTTTTCCAGCTCTTTGTCCAGTGGGTCGAGCATGATGTTGGCCAACAGCGGCGATAACGGACCGCCCTGTGGCACACCTTCCCGACTCTCCTGACGCTGCTGGTTAGCGATAAACCCGGCTCGCAGGTATTGGCCAATCAGGCTCAGTAACCGCTTGTTGTTGATCTTGGCGCCCAGTTTACTCATGAGTAGATCATGGTTTACCCGGTCGAAGAACTTCGACAGATCCACATCGACCGCAAAGCCGCGGCCTTGCTTGATGAGGCGCTGTACCTGTTTCACCGCTTGCTGCCCGTTTCGATGGGGCCGGAACCCGAAACTGTTATCCGAGAAGCCGGGGTCGAAAATGGGCGTCAGCACCTGGGCAATGGCTTGCTGGATCACCCGGTCGGTGACGGTCGGGATCCCCAACTGGCGTTTGCCGCCATCGGGTTTATCAATCTCAACTCGCCGCACTGGGGCCGGGTGATATTGCCCGACTCGCAGCTCGGTTGCCGTCCGTTTCCAGTGACCCGACCTTGCCCACGCCGGGAAGGCCTCGATAGTCATGCCATCGACACCGGGGGCGCCCTTGTTGGCTCGAACGCGGTGCCATGCCGCGAGGATATTGTCTCGTTGCAGCACCTGCTCGAAGAGATCTTGGCTAAAGGCTGGCTGCTGGTTGGCACGCTGAATGGCGTCATCGCCGGACGGCGAACAGGTGTTCAAGTGCAACTCGGCTCCTCCTTTGTTCTAAGTGTTCAGGCCTTCACCATGTCCCGGTCATTACGCCGGGCGTTGGGCTACTATGCCGTCTGCTAATGGGATGGTCGCCCCTACCTAAAATGGCATCTGTAGTGCCAAAGTGGCGAATGAAAATTCCCACCGACCCAGAGAGGCGACCGTGATGAAGATTACGACTGTTGGTATTGACCTAGCAAAGAACCTGTTCCAAGTGCATGGCGTGGATGAGCGCGGCAAAACGGTGCTGAAGAAGCAGCTGAAACGGGACCAGATGATGGCATTCTTCACCAATCTGCCCCCATGTCTGATCGGCATGGAAGCCTGCGGCAGCGCTCACTACTGGGCTAACAAGCTGCAGAGGCTGGGGCATACCGTGAAGCTGATGGCGCCGCAGTTCGTTAAGCCGTACGTGAAAACCAACAAGAACGATGTGGCGGATGCCGAGGCAATCTGCGAAGCAGTGAGTCGACCGAACATGCGCTTTGTGCCGATTAAGAACAGCGAGCAGCAAGCCGTCCTAGCGTTGCATCGCGCCCGTCAGGGTTTCGTTAAGGCAAGGACTGCGCAGGCCAACCAGATCCGCGGCCTTCTGGCGGCCTTGTTGATCAAATCCAAAGTCGGATACTCGCTCCCCAACCCGCCGGGCGGGCTTAGTTGACGGCCTGCCGAATAGGCATACCAAGCCCTATGACCTTGTTCATGACTTTCACCCCGGCCAGGATCTCACCCACCTGGGCGTTGTAGCTCCGCAGACTCAGTTTCGGACCGATGAGCTGCTTGAAGCGATACATGGCGGTCTCAGCTATCGAGCGCTGATGATAGCCAGAGTCCTTTTTCCATTGCTCCAGTTCTCCTGCCTTGAGCGCGGCAACCGCCTCGTTGCGTGGATGGCCTTTCTTCCAGAATGCCGCATTCTTTCTCGGCGGTATGGTGGCCTTGATGCCCTTCTTTTGCAGTAGGGCATAACAGGCTCTGGTGTCATAAGCACCATCGGCGCTGACTTGTTCTATCTTGCGGCGCAAGGGGTTGAGCAGCGTGGGCAGCACCTCGTTATCGCCCACCGTTTCCAGGCTGACTTCGGCTGCGACGATGGCATGGGTCGCCGCATCTACGGCCAGGTGAAGCTTGCGCCAGACGCGGCGTTTCTCCTTGCCGTGCTTGCGAATTTTCCATTCGCCCTCGCCATAGACCTTGAGTCCGGTGGCATCGATGACGAGGTGAGCCACCGGGCCATGGCTCGGTAGGCGGTACTTGATTTCGACCGTCTTGGCACGCTTGCTGATACAGCTGTAGTCCGGCGACTGTAAGGGCACCTTCATCAGCTTGAACAGCGAGTTGATGAAGCCTTCCAAGGCACGCAGCGGTAGCTTGAATACCGCCTTGAGCATCAGCGCGGTTTCAATGGCAGAGTCGCTGTAATGGAAGCCTCGCCCCCGGCGGCCATGATGGGTTTGGCAATGCCACTGCTGGATGGCTTGCTCATCCATCCAGACGGTCAACGAACCACGTTGCACCAAGGCTTGGTTGTACTGTTTCCAGTTGCTGATCTTGTGCTTGGACTTGCCCATCTGGCGCTCCCGGTGGTGAACCTAAGAGATCAGATCACCAAACTGCGGGATAGTTCCCTGATTTGAGCAACAACGCCTCCTGGATGTGCCTAACCGCCATATCGACCCCGTCATCGTACGCGGTCTGGTGCAGGCGGCCCGCAGCCAGTTACGGGTGGATGTGGATTATGTGTCGCTCAGTTCGGCCGAGCGTAGCGGGCGCAATATAGTTCCCCATACCTTGGTCTATGACGGCATTCGCTGGCATGTGCGGGCGTATTGCGAGAAGAAGAGGGATTATCTGGACTTTGTGATGAGCCGCTTTCGGGGCAAGCCGGAGCTACTCGACGCTTCGGCCCACGGTCGAGATCAGGATCTGGAGTGGAACAATCGGGTGGTCGCTGTGGTGACCCCCAATCCCTGTCTGGGTGATGAACAGCAGGCCATTATCGCCAGCGACTATGCGATGACCGACGGCAAGTTGCTGATAGAACAGCGCGTCCCCTTGATGCATTACGCCCTGGAGCGGATGCAGGTGAGCTACAACGGGGAACATGCTAATAATCCCCTGCTCTACCCACTGGTGCTCGCCAACCGGGAGGAGCTGATCCGGCAAGGCTGTGTCTTTAAGCTCAAGAATGCAGATTTGCAAATTTCATAGCGGGCTGGTGCTTTGTAGTGGCCCAGCTCACGACGCCACTACGAGCACCTGACTGTTTATCCGTCATTCCACCCGACCAAAACGATCAGGGTCGGCTGGCACATAATCGTCCTCAAACATATTCTGCGAGCGTTGACATCCTCCCCCACCTTAGCGCTTCGCGTCACAGGAGGGGGATTCCCATTACTGGGTGATAGCTGCTCGCGCA